>NZ_JBFUJP010000017.1:0-74048 GCF_056401315.1 Rhodococcus sp. P4_F5
CCTCGGTACCGATGCTCGGCTGCCGCTGCGCTACGCCTCGGTACCGATGCTCGGCTGCCGCTGCGCTACGCCTCGGTGCAGATGCTCGGCTGCCGCTGCGCTACGCCTCGTCCAGCAGGTCGGACGTGACCACGGACTCCGTGTCCGGGATGCCGGTCTCGCGGGCCTTGCGGTCCGCCATCGACAGCAGCCGCCGGATCCGGCCCGCCACCGCGTCCTTCGTCATCGGCGGGTCGGCCAGCTGGCCGAGCTCCTCCAGTGACGCCTGCCGGTGCTCGACCCGCAGGCTGCCCGCGGCCGCGAGGTGGTCCGGCACGTCCTCACCGAGGATGTCCAGCGCCCGCTCCACCCGGGCGGCCGCGGCCACCGCGGCCCGCGCCGAGCGCCGCAGGTTCGCGTCGTCGAAGTTCGCCAGCCGGTTCGCGGTCGCCCGCACCTCCCGGCGCATCCGGCGCTCCTCCCAGGTCAACCGCGTGTCCTGGGCGCCCATCAGGGTCAGCAGCGCGCCGATGGCCTCGCCGTCCCGCACCACCACCCGGTCCGCGCCCCGCACCTCACGGGCCTTCGCCGCCACCCCGAGTCGACGAGCCGCGCCCACCAGGGCCAGCGCCGCCTCCGGCCCGGGGCAGCTCACCTCGAGCGACGAGGAGCGGCCCGGCTCCGTCAGGGAACCGTGTGCCAGGAAGGCCCCGCGCCATGCCGCCTCCGAGTCGGCGAGGCTGCCGCCGACCACCTGGGCCGGCAGTCCGCGCACCGGACGACCGCGCAGGTCCAGCAGCCCGGTCTGGCGCGCCAGCGCCTCGCCCTCCTTTGCCACCCGGACGATGTACCGGGAGGTCTTGCGGAGCCCGCCGGCGCCGAGCACGTGGACGTCTGCCCCGTAGCCGTACAGCTCGAAGATCTCCCGG
The DNA here is from genome assembly GCF_056401315.1 of Rhodococcus sp. P4_F5. NCBI lineage: Bacteria > Bacillati > Actinomycetota > Actinomycetes > Mycobacteriales > Nocardiaceae > Rhodococcus > Rhodococcus sp. P4_F5. The sequence goes on from NZ_JBFUJP010000017.1 coordinate 909, forward strand.
CGCAGCCGCCGCGCGGTGTTGCCCAGGTCCACCTCCGCCTCGACGACGACCCGGCCGGCCACGATGTGCAGCCCGCCCGCGAATCGGAGCAGCGACGAGACCTCTGCCTTGCGGGCCGAGACCTGGGTCACAGCGAGCCTGCTCAGCTCGTCCTTGACCTCCGCTGTCATTGCCACGAAGTGGACTCCCTTCCGGGGGTTGAGTGAAGTGCGGAGCGCTCGCCGGCTCCGACCGCCAGCAGGCTGTCGAGCGCGGCGGCGAGCTTGCCCGCGTGATGGGTGGCGGTGCCGGGCTCGGCGACGTCCGCGTAGGTCACCGCGGCGCCGAGGCGCCGGGCGGCGCGGCACAGGTGCTCGCGTTCGCTGCCATCCGGCACCGAACTCGAGTCGACGATCACGTCGTCGACGGTGAGTTCCGGCGCATGCTGGGAGAGCACGTGCAGGTGACGCTCAGCGGAGAAGCCGGCGGTCTCGCCGGGCTCGGCCGCCAGGTTCAGGATCAACGCCTTGCGGGCGCGGGACTGGATCAACGCCTGCAACTGCTCCGGCACCAGGACGTGCGGGATCACGCTGGAGAACCAGGACCCGGGCCCGAGCAGCACCAGGTCGGACCGCTCGATGGCGTCCAGGGCGTCCGGGCACGCCGGCGGGTCGGACGGCAGCAGCCGGACCCGTCGGACCTTGCCCGGCGTGGTGGCCACCGCGACCTGGCCGCGGATGCACCGGCTCACCCGCGGGTCCGACTCGAGTCCACCGACATCGGCCTCGATCGCGAGCGGGATCGGCGACATCGGCAGTACCCGGCCCTGGATCCGCAGCACCCGCGACATCTCGTCCAGCGCGGACACGGTGTCCCCCAGCACCTCCGTGAGGCCCGCGAGGATCAGGTTGCCGACCGAGTGACCGGCCAGCGCGCCGGTGCCGCCGAACCGGTGCTGCAGCGTCTCCGTCCAGGTTCGCACGTCGGGTTCGTCGGCGGCGAGGGCCGCCAGCGCCATCCGAAGGTCGCCGGGCGGGATCACCCCGAGTTCCGACCGCAGCCGGCCGGAGGACCCGCCGTCGTCGGCGACGGTGACCACCGCGGTCACGTCGGTGCTGAGCCGGCGCGCGGCGCGCAGGGTGGCGAACAACCCGTGCCCGCCGCCGAGGGCGGTGACCACGGGGCCCGACACGATCGCCTCGCCCGTCATTCGCGCCCCAGGTCCCGGTGCACCACGGAGACGGTGACAGAACTGTCCCGCCCGAGCCGCGCCGCCAATGCCTCGGTCATTGCGACGCTCCGGTGCTTCCCACCGGTGCATCCCACCGCAATCGTCATGTACCGCTTGCCTTCCCGACGGTATCCGTTGGTTGTCAACTCCACCACGTGCCGATAGGTCTCGAGGTAGTCCTCGGCGCTGTCCTGGCCGAGGACGAAGTCCCGGACAGCGGCGTCTCGGCCGGTGTGCTCGCGAAGTTCGGGGACCCAGTGCGGGTTCGGCAGGAACCGGACGTCGCACACCAGGTCGGCATCCATCGGCAGGCCGTACTTGAAGCCGAAGGACTGCACCGTCACCGCGATGGTGTCGACGTCGCCGCCACCGAAGGCGGCCTCGATCTTCTGCCGCAACTCCTGGGCCAGCAGCTGCGAGGTGTCGATCACCAGGTCCGCGACCGCCTTCACCGGCTCGAGCTGGGACCGCTCGGCCGCGATGCCCTCCATCAGCGTGCCGTCGATGCTCTCGGCCTGCAGCGGGTGGCTGCGGCGAACCTGCCCGAATCGTCGCACCAGCACCGGATCCGCGGCGTCGAGGTACAGCACCCGGGTCCGTGTGGTCTTCGGCGCGACCTCGCCGATCACCGAGACCAGGTCACCGGTGAACAGCCGGCTGCGCACGTCGATCACGACGGCGAGCTTCCGGATCCTCGATGCCGGCTCGAGCCCCAGATCGACCATCCTGGAGAGCAATTCGGGCGGCAGGTTGTCCGCCACGTACCAGCCGAGGTCCTCGAACACCTTGGCCGCTGTGCTCCGGCCCGCGCCCGAGAGCCCGGTGACGAGCGCCACCTCGATGCCCGGGTCGACGTCGTCGGTCTGAATGTCCACTCGATGCCCCCCCTCACTCCCTCGACGTGTCGAGCGCCGCTCCCGACTGCGCACCCGGCCCATCATCCCCCACCGGGCCGCTGACGACCGATGCTTCGACCCTGGACAGTACTTCCGTGTCCGCCGCCCGACTCGTCCCGGTGTCCGGTTCGGGCTCCGCGCCGAGCGCCGCCAGCACGGCCCGGGCGGTGGTGACCCCGATGCCCGGCACCGCCGTGATCTCGTCCACGGTGGCCTGTTTCAGCTTTGCCACCGAACCGAAGTGGGTGACCAGTGCCGTGCGCCGGGTCTCGCCGAGCCCGCGAACCGAGTCCAGTGCCGACGCGGTCATCCGGCGGGAGCGCTTGCTCCGGTGGAACGTGATGGCGAACCGGTGCGCCTCGTCCCGGACCCGCTGCAGCAGGTACAGCGCCTCGCTGGTGCGCGGCAGGATCACCGGATCCTCCTCCCCCGGCACCCACACCTCCTCGAGTCGCTTGGCCAGCCCCACGACCGCGACGTCGGTGACGCCCAGCTCGTCCAGCACTGCTGCCGCCGCCGCGACCTGCGGCGCGCCGCCGTCGACCACGAACAGGTTCGGCGGGTAGGCGAACCGGCGGGGCCGGCCGGTCTGCGGGTCGAGCGCGGCCTCCGGCGCGGTGTCCCCGCCGTTGTCGGTCTCGTCCCCCGGCGCGGGCACCGGGCCCGACTCGGCCCGGCCGGTGTCGAGACCGTGCCGCAGGAACCGCCGCCGGGTGACCTCCGCGATGCTCGCGACGTCGTCCGAGTGCCCGTCCCCCGCGGCCTCCCGGATCGAGTAGTGCCGGTAGTCGGACTTGCGCGGCAGGCCGTCCTCGAACACCACCAGCGACGCCACCACGTCGGTGCCCTGGACGTGGCTGATGTCGATGCACTCGATGCGCAGCGGCGCCTGGTCCAGGTCGAGCGCGTCCTGGATGCCCTGCAACGCCGCCGACCGCGACGTGAGGTCGCCGGCCCGGCGCAGCTTGTGCTGGCCCAGGGCCTCCTTCGCGTTGCGCTCGACGGTCTCCGCGAGCGCCTTCTTGTCGCCGCGCTGCGGCACCCGCAACGCGACCGCGGACCCGCGCAGCCCGCTCAGCCACTCCTGCAGCTGCCCGGAGTTGCCGGGCAACACCGGCACCAGCACCTCCCGCGGGACCACCGTGGCCTTGTCCGCCTGCAGCTCCGGGGCGTCGGTGAGGGCGGCCTGCTCGCCGTAGAACTGGGTGAGGAACTGCTCGACGAGTTCCTCGGTGCCGCTGTCCCCCGTCCGTTCCACCACCCAGCCGCGCTGACCGCGGACCCGGCCGCCGCGCACGTGGAAGACCTGCACGGCCGCCTCGAGCTCGTCCGCCGCGAACGCCACCACGTCGGCGTCGGTGCCGTCGCCGAGCACCACCGCCTGCTTCTCCAGCGCCTTGCGCAGCGCGCCGAGGTTGTCGCGGAGCCGGGCGGCGGACTCGAAGTCCAGCTCGTCCGAGGCCTCCTGCATCCGGCGTTCGAGCTCCCGGACCAGCTTGTCGGTGCGGCCGGCCAGGAAGTCGCAGAAGTCCTCGACGATCTCGCGGTGCTCGACCGCGGAGACCCGCCCGACGCACGGCGCAGAGCACTTGTCGATGTAGCCGAGCAGGCACGGCCGGCCGATCTGGTTGTGCCGCTTGAACACCCCCGTCGAGCAGGTCCGCGCGGGGAAGACCCGCAGCAGCAGGTCCAGCGTCTCGCGGATCGCCCAGGCATGCGAGTAGGGGCCGAAGTAGCGCACGCCCTTGCGGCGCGGGCCGCGGTAGACGAACAGCCGCGGGAACTCCTCGTTCAGCGTGACCGCGAGCACCGGGTAGGTCTTGTCGTCCCGGTAGCGGACGTTGAAGCGGGGATCGAACTCCTTGATCCAGTTGTACTCGAGCTGCAGCGCCTCGACCTCGGTGGTCACCACCGTCCACTCGACGCTGGCGGCGGTGGTGACCATCTGCCGGGTGCGTGGGTGCAGCGACGCGACGTCCGCGAAGTACGAGTTCAGTCGGCTCCGCAGGCTCTTCGCCTTGCCGACGTAGACGACCCGGCCGTGCGGATCGCGGAATTTGTACACGCCGGGCGCCACCGGGATGGTTCCCGTGGCGGGGCGGTAGCTGGCGGGATCTGACACCCCACCAGGCTAGTCGTCCGCCCCGACAGGCCACGGCGTCACTCCCGGCGGACGCTGTCCACGCTCGTGGAAGACCCTGCCCAGGCCCCCGACGGAGCCTCTCTACGCTCCCGCAGAACCCTGATTCGTCTGCACCGGCGCGTATTTCGCCTCGAGGGTCCGGAACCGGCGGACCGCGTCGACCGCGTGCTCCCGGTCGTTCGCCTGGATCGCCAGCACCGGGATGTACTCGTCGTCGGGCAGGTCGATGCGGGCCCACGCGGCGCCGTCGGGGAACGAGAGCCCCTGTACCAGGTCCCACTCCACGAAACGTTCGGAGATCGCGTTGCGCACCCCGACGCCCTCCGCGTTGACCCGCAGCCGCGGCCGCGTCAGGATCAGCGTTCCACCGGCCAGGGCCACACCGATCCCGGCCATCGACAACTGGTCGACGAAGCGGAAGTACACGCCGGTCTGCGAGCCGCGCAGCAGCACCCCGAGCACCACGAACACCAGCACGAAGACCGCCGCGATCACGACCGCGAAACGGGCGGTCTTCCTGGACCGGACCTCCATCTCCCAGGCACTCATCGGAAGGAATCCTCCGTCCACGGCTGTCGCAGGTGCTTGAGCGTGACCGCGGTGTCGATCGCGGCCGCGCACGCCTGCCCGCCCTTGTCCTCGACCGATCCGGGCAGCCCCGAGCGGTCCCGGGCCTGCTGCTCGTTGTCGGTGGTGAGCACGCCGTTCCCGACCGGGGTGCTCTCGTCGAGGGAGACCCGGGTCAGCCCTGCGGTGACGGCGTCACACACGTACTCGAAGTGCGGGGTGCCGCCGCGGATGACGACGCCGAGCGCGACGACCGCGTCGTGCGTGCGGGCCAGGGCCTGCGCGACGACCGGCAGCTCGATGGCGCCTGCCACCCGGATCAACGTGACGTCCTCGATCTGCGCCTGCTTGGCCACCCGCTTGGCGCCCGCGATCAGCGCCTCGGAGATCTCGGTGTGCCACGACCCGGCCACGATGGCCAGCTTGAGGTCCTTGGCCGCGCCCAGCTGCAGGGACGGAAGTCCTTCACCGCTCACCGTGCTCCTCCGGTCTCGAAGTCGTCCAGTCCGACCAGGTCGTGGCCCATCCGGTCCCGCTTGGTGCGCAGGTAGGTCAGGTTCTCGGCGTTCGCGCGCAGCGGCATCGGCACCCGCTCGGTGATCTGCAGGCCGTAGCCGTCCAGGCCCACCCGCTTCGCCGGGTTGTTGGTCAGCAGCCGCATCGAGGTGATGCCGAGGTCGACGAGGATCTGCGCGCCGATGCCGTAGTCACGGGCGTCGGCGGGCAGGCCCAGCTCGAGGTTCGCGTCCACCGTGTCGGAGCCGGCGTCCTGCAGCTGGTAGGCCTGCAGCTTGTGCATCAGGCCGATGCCGCGGCCCTCGTGGCCGCGCATGTAGAGCACCACGCCGCGCCCCTCCTGGGCCACCATGTCGAGCGCGGCGTCCAGCTGCGGGCCGCAGTCGCAGCGCAGCGAGCCGAAGACGTCGCCGGTCAGGCACTCGGAGTGCACCCGCACCAGCACGTCGCTGCCGTCGCCGTCCGGGCCCGCCAGGTCGCCGCGGACCAGGGCGACGTGCTCGACCTCGTCGTAGATGCTCTGGTAGCCGACGGCCCGGAAGTCGCCGTGGGCGGTGGGGATCCGCGCCTCGGCGATCCGCACCACGTGCTTCTCGTGCTTGCGACGCCAGGAGATCAGGTCGGCGATCGAGATCATCGCCAGGTTGTGGTCGTCCGCGAACACCCGCAGCTCGTCGGTCTGGGCCATGTGGCCCTCGTCCTTCTGGCTGACGATCTCGCAGATCACGCCGGCCGGACGCAGGTCCGCCATCCGGGCCAGGTCGACGGCCGCCTCGGTGTGGCCGGGGCGGCGCAGCACGCCGCCCTCCTTGGCGCGCAGCGGCACCACGTGGCCGGGGCGGGTGAAGTCGTGGGCGCCGCTCGACGGGTCCGCCAGCAGCCGCATGGTCGCGGCGCGGTCGGACGCCGAGATGCCGGTGCCGATGCCTTCCTTGGCGTCGACCGTCACCGTGTAGGCGGTGCCGTGCTTGTCCTGGTTGCTCGAGACCATCGGCGGCAGGCCGAGCCGGTCGCAGTCGTCCCCGTCCAGCGGCACACAGAGATAGCCGGAGGTGTACCGCACCATGAACGCCACGAGCTCGGGCGTCGCCTTCTCCGCGGCGAAGATGAGGTCGCCCTCGTTTTCGCGATCCTCGTCGTCGACGACGACGACGGCCTTGCCTGCGGCGATATCGGCTACTGCGCGCTCGATACTGTCGAACCTGGTCACGTGCCTGCGCTCCATCAATGTCATGAATAGCCCTGTGTGCACCCGTCGATGCACCTCAACAGTACGACCACCGGGTGTGGCGGCCGTAATTCGACCTGCCTAGCGGCCGGCGGTCTGCAACCGCTCGACGTACTTGGCGATCACGTCCACCTCGAGGTTCACCGGGGTGCCGACCACCGCGGCGCCGAGCGTGGTCATCTCCAGGGTGGTGGGGATCAGCGAGATCTCGAAGTACTCGCCGTCTGCGTCCGCGCCGAGCGAGGAGACGGTCAGCGACACGCCGTCGACGGTGATCGAGCCCTTCTCCACCACGTACCGGGAGATCGAGGCGGGCAGCGAGATGCGCACCACCTCCCAGTTCTCGGAGGGCGCCCGGTTGACCACGGTGCCGGTGGCGTCGACGTGGCCCTGCACCAGGTGCCCGCCGAGCCGGCTGTTCAGCGCGGCCGCGCGCTCGAGGTTGACCTTGCTGCCGACGGACAGCGCGCCGAGGCTGGAGCGGTCCAGCGTCTCGGCCATCACGTCGGCGGTGAACGAGTCACCGTCCAGGATGTCGACCACGGTCAGGCAGACGCCGTTGACCGCGATCGAGTCGCCGTGGCCGGCGTCGGAGGTCACCAGCGCGCCGCGCACGGTGAAGCGCGCCGCGTCGGCCAGGTCCTCCTTCGCGACGACCTCACCCAGTTCTTCGACGATCCCGGTGAACACTTCAGTCCGCTCCTTGCGTGTGGTTCTTCTCTGATGACGACGGAAAACTCGGGGTCAGGCTGAGCAGCAGGTCGTCGCCGACGGTCTCGACCGACTCCCGGTGGAACCGCAGGGCCTGCCCGATGGTGCCGACCCCAGCATCCTCCACCGCGCTCGCGCCCGCACCGAGCAGTACCGGTGAGAGGAACGCGAGGACCCGGTCGACGAGCCCGGCGGCGAGGAACGCCCCGGCCAGGTGCGGTCCGCCCTCGAGCAAGACGTCGGGCCGGTCGGCCAGCGCGTCCAGCACCTCACGCGGGTCCCGGGTCCGCAGCACCAGGGTGGGCGCGGCGTCGTCGAGCACCTTCGCGCCGGCCGGGATCGGCCGCTGCCCGACGACCACCCGCAGCGGCTGGTGCGCGGCGAGGGTGCCGTCGGGGTTGCGGGCGGTCAGCCACGGGTCGTCGGCCAGGACCGTGCCGGTGCCGACGACGATGGCGTCGAGCTTGGCGCGCTGCGCGTGCACCCGGGCCCGCGCCTGCGGTCCGGTGATCCACTGGCTGGTGCCGTCGGCGGCGGCGCTGCGGCCGTCGAGACTGGCGGCAAACTTCCAGGTGACGTGGGCGCGGCCGGTGCGCTGGCGGTGCAGCCAGGCCCGCAACGGTCCGGATTGGACGTCGTCGTGGCCGAATCCGGCGATGACCTCGACGCCCGCCGCGCGCAGCGTGTCGGCTCCCCCGGCGGCCTGCGGGTTGGGGTCCGACACGGCGAACAGCACCCGGGTGACGCCCGCCGCGAGCAGCGCCGCCGAGCAGGGCCCGGTCCGGCCGTGGTGGTTGCACGGCTCGAGCGTCACCACCGCGGTGCCGCCGCGGGCCCGCTCCCCCGCGGCCCGCAGCGCCGCGACCTCGGCGTGCGGCCCGCCGGCGGGCGCGGTCGCGCCGACCCCGGCGACGACGCCGTCGGCGTCGAGGATCACCGCACCGACCGGCGGGTTGGGGCTGGTGGTGCCCCGCACCCGCTCGGACGCGTCGACGGCCAGGAGCAGTGCCGCCGCCTCCGCCGCGGTGGGCTCGTGGGGTGCCGGCACGCTACTGGACGAGCGTCAGGTGCGGCGACGCGGAGGCGGCCTGGGCGCGCAGTGCCCGCACCGCCGCGGCCGGGTCCGCCGCGCCGTACACCGCGGAACCGGCGACGAAGCAGTCGACACCGGCCTCGGCGGCGGCCTCGACGGTGTCGGTGTTGATGCCGCCGTCGATCTCCACCACCAGGGTCAGCTCGCCCGAGTCCACCAGGCGACGGACGGCGCGAGCCTTGCTCAGCACCTCCGGCATGAAGGACTGGCCGCCGAAGCCCGGCTCCACGCTCATCACGAGCAGCGTGTCGAACTCCTTGAGGATCTCCAGGTACGGCTCGATCGGGGTGCCCGGCTTGACGGACAGCCCGGCCTTGGCACCGGCCGCGCGGATGTCCCGGGCGACCGCGATCGGGTCGTCGGTGGCCTCGGCGTGGAAGGTGACGTTGTGGGCACCGGCCTCGGCGTAGGGCGGGGCCCAGCGGCCGGGGTTGTCGATCATCAGGTGGCAGTCCAGCGGGATGTCGGTGGCCTTGAGCAGCGACTGCACCACGGGCAGGCCCAGGGTGAGGTTCGGTACGAAGTGCGCATCCATCACGTCGACGTGCAGCCAGTCGGAACCCGCCACGGCGGCGGCCTCCTCGGCGAGCCGGGCGAAGTCGGCGGACAGGATGGACGGGGCAATCATCGGGTGGGCCACGGGCGCCAAGTTTAGTGGGTGCCGCCGCGCCGCTCGCCGAGGCTCGGGCGGAGCCGGGCCGGGGCCTTGATCAGCCACGCGTCGGTGAGCAGTTCGAGCAGTTGCCGACGGTCGACGCGGTCGAGGTCCACCAGGATCGCGCCGTAGCCGTCGTAGTGCGCGGTGGTGTAGAACGCCTGGTCGCCGGAGTCGAGCAGGGCCGCCTTCTCGTCGAGTCCGCACATCACCACCAGCCCGCCCTCGACCTCGCTGCGCAACCTCGCGAAGCCCTTGCCTGCGACCTTGAGCGCCGGGGTGCGATACCAGGTGCTCTCCTCGACCTCGGGCAGGTCCCGGGCGAGCTCGACGACGTCGTCCCACGTGTGCATGAACTCAGCATGCGCCCACCCGTCCCACGACGCGTGGTGAAGCGGGTGGCTGCGGATCCTCGATCTGTAGGCCTCGCGCGGTAGCGCGCGCGCCGACCACTCCGCGGCTACTCTCGAACGGTGACGCCCGAGCGCATCGTCCGCGTCCGACGCGAGGCGTGGGGATTCGCCGTCGGATCGATCTTCTTCGCCGTCGGGGCGGTACCGCCGTACGCCGAGGCGGTCGGCCCCGTGCTCACCAACCTCACGTTCTTCGTCGGCGCCATCTTCTTCACCCTTGCCGCCCTGATCCAGCTCGCCCTCAGCGGCCGGCGCCCGCCCCGACGGTCCACGAACCCGGCCGACCGGGCGGACTGGTGGGCCGCCGCCATCCAGTTCGGCGGCACGCTGTTCTTCAATGTGAGCACCACGGACGCCCTGATCACGGCAGTGAACGCCGAGGCCCGTCTGTCGGACGGCTGGCGTCCCGACGCCTTCGGCTCGATCTGCTTCCTGGTTTCCAGCGGACTCGCGGTGGTGGCCACGAGGGATCGCAACACGCTGTGGGACAAGCGCGCTCGCACGTGGCACGGCACGTGGCTCAACATGCTCGGCTCGGTCTTCTTCGGCTTCTCCGCGGTCGGCGCGTACGTGCTTCCCGCGACCGACGACCTCGTCAGCCTGTTCTGGGCGAACCTGGGCACCTTCCTCGGTGCCCTGTGCTTCCTCGCCGCGGCGGCACTGAGCCGGCGATCCGTCCCCACGGACGTAGCGCCGGCTCAGGCCTGAACGACCCGCAGCGATCCGGGTGCCAGTCGGGCCTGGCGGTCACTCAGGCTCACTGGTCACTCCGGCTTGCTGGTCACTCCGGCTTACGCAGCGCGGCCATGAACATGGCGTCGGTGCCGTGCCGGTGCGGCCACAGCTGCACCCCGAGACCGTCGCCGAGCGAGGGCACCCCGGGCACCAGCTCCCGGGTGTCGAGCGGGGTGACGCCGTAGCGCCGGACCGCGTCGGCGACCACGGCCACCGTCTCCGACAGGTGCGGCGAGCAGGTGGAGTACAGCACCACGCCGCCGGGCCGGACCAGTTCGATGGCCGAGGCCAGCAGCTCGCGCTGCAACGACACCAGACCCGCCACGTCCGAGGGCTGCCGGCGCCAGCGCGCCTCCGGGCGGCGGCGCAGCGCGCCCAGCCCGGTGCACGGCGCGTCGACGAGCACCCGGTCGTAGCCGGGGGTCAGTCCGGACTCGCGCCCGTCCGCGACGTGCACGTCGACCGGCAGGCCGCGGGTGGTCTTGCGCACCAGGTCGGCCCGGTGTTCGGCGGGCTCGACGGCGTCCACCCGGGCGCCGTCGATGTCCGCGAGCGCGCCGAGCAACGCGGCCTTGCCGCCGGGCCCGGCGCACAGGTCCAGCCAGCGTCCGCCGTCGGTGCCGGAGATCGGGGCCAGGGTCAGCGCGCGGGCCACCAGCTGGCTGCCCTCGTCCTGCACGCCGGCGAGGCCCTCGCGGACCGCCTCGAGCTGGCCGGGGTCACCGCCGTCGAGGTACACCGCGTACGGCGAGTAGGTGCCGACCTCGCCGCCGGTCGCCATCGCCAGCTCCTCGGCCGAGATCTCCCCGGGCCGCGCCACCAGGTGCACGACGGGCCGGGCGTCGTCGGCGGCCAGCACGGCCTCGAGCTCGGCGGCGTCGGGTCCGAGGGCGTCCGCGAAGGCCTGTGCGATCCAGGTCGGGTGCGCGTACCGGAACGCGAGGTGCCCGACCGGGTCGGCGGTGGCGGAGGGGGCCAGCCGGGCCACCCACTCGTCCTCGGACCGCTCCGCGACCCGGCGCAGCACGGCGTTGACGAATCCCGCTCGGCCGCCACCGAATTCGTCACGCGCCAGGTCCACCGAGGTGGCCACGGCCGCGTGTGGGGCGATGCGGGTGCGCAGCAGCTGGTAGGCGCCCAGGCGGAGCACGTCGAGGATCGGTCCGTCGATCTCGTCGACGGAGCGGCCGGCGCCCTCGGCGATGACGGCGTCGAGCAACCCGCGCGCACGGCACGCGCCGTAGGCGAGTTCGGTGGCGAGAGCGGCGTCGCGGGCGTCGAGCTTGCGCTCGCGGAGCAGGCCGGGCAGCACCAGGTTGGCGTAGGCGTCGCGCTCACGGACCGCGCGCAGCACGTCGCGCGCGGCAACCCGCGGCTGGTCGACGGCTGCCGCGGCCGGGTCCGGGCGGCGGGCCTGGCGCGGCCGGTTGTTCGGACCGCCCTGCTTGCCCTGACCGCGCTGTCCGCGGGCCGGTCGACGGGATTCGGTCACAGTGCACGCACCTCGGGGTCGAGGCGCGCTCCGCGCGCCCAATCGGCGGCCGCCATGGCCTTCTTACCTTGCGGCTGAACGTGACTGAGCCGGACCGGAGTGGTCGCGGTGCCCACGTAGCAGCCGTCTTTTCGGACGAGGAACTGTCCGGGTTCCAGCGCCTGGTCGAGGAGCGTCGCCTCGACCGGGGTGACCGGGCCGACCTTCAGCCGCAGGTCACCGACCTGGGTCCAGGCGCCCGGTGCGGGCGTGACCGCACGCACCAACCGGTCCACGGCGAGCGCCGGCTGGTCCCAGCGGATCCGCGCGGCCTCGACGGTGATCTTGGACGCGTGCGAGACGCCTTCTGCCGGTTGCGGAACCGGCGTCAACGCGCCGTCCTCGATTCCGTCGAGCACCGACTCGAGCAACTGGGCGCCGCTGTCGGCGAGGCGGCCGAGCAACACGCCGGCCGTGTCGTCCGGGCGGATGCGCTCGGTCATCACGCCGAACACCGGCCCGGTGTCGAGGCCCTCCTCGAGCAGGAACGCGCTCGCGCCGGTCATCTCGTCACCCGCGGCGATGGCCGCCTGCACCGGCGCGGCACCGCGCCACGCGGGCAGCAGCGAGAAGTGCAGGTTCACCCAGCCGTACTTGGGCACGTCCAGCACCGGGCGCGGCAGCAGCGCCCCGTAGGCGACGACGGGGCAGCAGTCCGGCGCCAGCTCGGTGAGCCGGGCCAGGAAGTCGGGATCCGACGCGCGCGCCGGGGTGAGCACCTCGATGCCGTGCTCGTCTGCCAGCTGACCGATCGGCGACCGGGTGACCTTGCGGCCGCGGCCGGCGACGGCGTCGGGGCGGGTGACCACCGCGACCACCTCGTGCCGCTCGGACGCGAGCAGCCGGGCGAGGGACGGCACCGCGGGATCGGGGGTGCCTGCGAAGACGATCCGCATGTCAGCGATCACCGCCGAGCGTCGAGACCGTCTGGCGCCCGAACCACTGCGACTCACGGATCTGCCGCATCGCGGCCTTGCGCGCCGCCGGGTCCAGCCGCTGCATGAACATCACCCCGTCCAGGTGGTCGGTCTCGTGTTGGACGCACCGGGCGAGGATGTCGGTCGCGTCGAAGGTCACGGGCTCGCCGTGCATGTCGAAACCGCTGGCGGTCACCCGCTTGGCCCGCAGGCACTCGGCCCGCACGCCGGGCACCGACAGGCAGCCCTCCTCGCGAAGAACCTGCTCGTCGCCGACCACCTCGAAGGTGGGGTTCACCAGGTGACCGGACGCACCGCCGCAGTCGTAGGCGAACACCCGCAGGCCGACGCCGATCTGCGGGGCGGCGATGCCGGCGCCGCCGCGGGCGCGCATGGTGTCGACCAGGTCGGCCACGAGGACACGGAGTTCGTGGTCGAAGTTCACGACCTCGTCCGCCCTGGTCCGCAGGACGGGATCGCCGAACAGGCGAACCGGCTGGATGGTCACGGAGTCTGCTCCCCTGCTCGGGCGTCGCCGCGGCCGCGGCAGCGTCGAATCGAATGTCACGGACAGTCTAGGGATGTCGCGGCACACCGCTGAACCACCCGCGCCAGGAAAACTCTCGAGGATTTCCCGGCGAATCGCCGAGCGAAAGAATTCGCGCGGCGCCGACGCGGGTATTGACTGTCCCTGATCGACCCGAAAGCCGTGCGACAGCGGAAATCGGCGCACGGCAACGCTGAAATGTCACGCACTCATCTGGAGGTTGCCATGGCTGGAACTGCGAACAAACTGATCAAAGCGTGGGAAGACAAGACCCTCGAGGAAATCGCGAAGGCCCCGGTGACCGCGTTGCAGGGCGTCAGCGAGTCCGATGCGGAGCACCTGCTGGCGGCGTTCAACATCAAGACCGTCGAGGACCTGGGTACCAACAAGTTCTTCCTGTGGGCACAGGCGTTCGCCAAGCTGTCCGAATAGCGTTCCCACGTGGGCACACTCGCCGCGGCCGGGCAGTCCGGACGCGGCGAGTGCCGCCGTCGACGGGGATGGGGTGGACGTCAGACTCCGAAATTGCTGGCGATCATCATCTCGACCATTCCGGTGCCCAGCGGAACGGGTGCACACAATGGCTCGGGCGCGTGCTCGGGATCGAGTGCACCCACCACCAGCGAAATGGTGAACGGGTCGTACGCCATGTTCATGTGCCCGGTCTTGTTCTGCGGGCACAAATCCTGAATCAGGACATTCCGCGCACCGGCGCCGTGCAATTCGACGTTTGTGTACGGCTGGATCATCTCGTCGTACCGGGTGCCGATGGTGGTGTAACTCACGCCGGGGACGGTGTCGCCGCCCGCATTGAGCGCGGTGAGCAACTCCGATCCCTGCACCTGCTGCGCGACCGCCTGGCCCAGCACCGCGGCGATCACGGCCGTGCCGCCGGGAATCGCGGCCGCAACCGGCGCGACTCCGTAGAACTGCCCGCCGTAACTGGGCGAGGCCACGCCGACCCACCGGTCGACCACCGCGGCGCCGCCCATCTGGTTGACGAACATGCGGGTCACCGTCGCACCCTGGGAGAAGCCGACCAGGTCCACCTTCGCGGCGCCGGTCGCCGTCCGCACCCGGTGCACGAAGTCCGCGACCTGGCCGGCACTGACATACATGTCCTCGGTGCCGAACCGGGCCCCGCCCGGCTTGCCGCCGTAATTCACCGCGAATACGCAGTACCCGGCGGACTTCAGCTGCGGCGAGATCGCCGACCAGTCGGAGTAGGCGGTGGCGTCGGTGCCGTGCGCCAGGATCACCGGTTTCGGGTGCGCCGCGGTGGGGACGCAGCCGAAATCGTTCGAGCCGGGCGGCGCGGACCCGGGGTGCTTGCCGTCGTACACCGTGGCCGCGGCGTGGGTGGGCTGGGGCGGCCCCGGCAGTTCGGGGACCTCGGTCACCGATTCCGCCGCCACCGACGACCCCGCAGATCCTAGATCCACAGATCCGAGATCCGCCGACCCGAGATCCGCCGACCCGGTCGCACCGGCAGCCGGCGCCATCAGCAGCGATCCGGCCAGCAGCGCAGCCGAGACCACGGTCACCGCGCGCTCTCTCGCCGCCTGCCGTTCGACAATTCGACGGTTGGTTCCCCGCATGGCGCCCCCTCGCGACGATGGTTCAGAGCTCCATCATGAGCGCTGCGGGCTGCACTGTAACCATCAGGGGGCTAGCTTTTCGTCGAATCAGCGTCGGCATCATCCATCGTGGACGGATCCTCGGCGAGCATGCGGTACAGCGAACGCCGAGCCTCGACGAGAATCTGCCCGGCCGCGCTCACCTGCTCGGGGGTCCCGACTGCGGCGACCTGCCCGACCGCACCCATCAACTGGCCGACGAGTCCTCGCAGGTCCTGCGTCTCACGCCCGACGCCGGCGCTCACCTCGTCCCAAGGGCTGCCGAGGTCGGTCTTGTTCTCCTCGACGTACGTCGCACCGGCCTCGGTGAGCCGCGCGGTCTTCCTGCCGGCCACCTTCTCGATCAGTACGAGACCCTCGTCCTCGAGCTGGGCCAGCGCCGGGTAGATCGATCCGGGACTCGGCTTCCAGATCCCGTTGCTGCGCTGCTCGATTCGCTGGATCAGTTCGTATCCGTGCATCGGCCCCTCGGCGAGGAGCAAGAGGATCGCGGCCCGCACGTCGCCGCGCCGACCCCGTCCACCGCGACCGCGGCCCCGGCCGAAGCGCGGCCCGCCGCCGGGTCCGGGCCCGAATCCCGGGCCGAATCCGTCCGGCCGGCGGTCGCGCCCCACGCGTCCCGGATGGCGCCTGCCGCGCCGATGTTCCCTGTTCATGTTCATGCCTTCCATGTCAGCCTCCTACGACTGTCACCTCGACTACGTGGTTCGTGTCGATCATGTTATCGACGATATATCGACAATCTATCGACGGCAAGGTCGATTCAGGCGCCCCCGGCACCTGTGCGCACTTCTGGTTGCCCAGAGCTACCAAAAGCATGCACAGGACACAGGCCGTTCACCAGGCGAAACATCATTGTGATCGAATGCGCGTGCGAGTAGAATTTGGTGTATGAAACTCGACGCCATGCTCACCGACCCCGCCCGGGTCGAGGCATGGCGACTCGACGAGACCGAGATTCTGGCGGCGGTGCCGGAGCTGGTTCAGGACATGCGTAGGCGGGAGGCGCTACTGGTCCGGTTCGTCCGCGAGGCCGACCAAAGATGCCTGCCCGAGCACGCCGGGGCCGCGGACACCACCGCCTGGCTCGCCGGCATCACCCGGATGCACCGAGCCCATGTCGCGCAGATCGTCCGACTCTCCCGCGAACTCCCCCTGCACCCACGGATAACCGACGTGCTGAACGAGGGACGGATCGAACTCGCCCACGTCCAGGTGATCGTCAACTTCCTGGACCGCCTCGCGAAACTCACCCGCGACTTCGACATCGAACCCGCCGAAACCGACTGGGACCATCCCGACCCCGACAGCGGACGGGCCGACGACTGCGAGGCCTACCTGCTCATCGCCGCCCGCGTCGAGGACCCCGCACAGTTGCGCAAGCGGGCCCGCGAGATGGAGATCTTCTTTGAGCGCGACAGCGATCTCCCCTCGGACGCCGAGAATCCCGAGCTCAACGAATTCCACGCCTCCAGCACCCTGGGCGGTCGGGTGCTCGTGAAGGGCAGCTTCGACGCCGAGTCCGGCGAGGCCCTACAGACCGCCCTGTCCGGGCTGTCCAAGCCGCACCCGACCACCGACGACGCCGGCAACCCGATCCGCGACCCTCGCACCGCCTCCAAGCGCAATGCCGACGCATTCACCCAGATCGTCCGCGGCCACCTCGACAACGCTCGTGGCCCGATGGAAGGTGGGGAACGACCGCACGTCACCGTCACCATCGACGTCGACGCCCTCAAGGACGCAGTCACCGCGACCGCGCCGGCCCCCGCGACCGGAGCCTGGACGAAGAACGGCTGGGCCTACCACGCCGGCAACGCAACCGGACCCGTCGGCGGGGAACCTGACCACCGCGCCTGCGGGACCTGCGAGAACTGCACCGCCGGTAAGGACTGCCGGTGCAACGCCGGCTGCACCAGCCCCGCCGGAACGAGACCRCCCCGCCGGTACCGCCGCGTCCGGCACGCCAGCATGCCCTGGGCCGGACCCGTCTCCGCGGCCATCGCCGCCCGCCTGTCCTGCGACGCGAAGGTCACCGCGGTCTTCGTCGACAAGGAAGGCAACCCACTCGACGTCGGCCATACCACCCGCATGATCTCCCCGCGACTGCGGAAAGCATTGGTGGCGCGGGACTGCGGCTGCGCRTTCCCCGGCTGCGGCCGACCCGCCGCSTGGACCGACGCCCACCATATTTGGCACTGGTCCAAGGGTGGTCCGACAGCGCTGTCGAACCTGGTGCTGCTGTGCAAGAAGCACCACACGATCATCCACAAGAACCACTGGGCGGTGGCCATCGGCGACGACGGCCATCCRTGGTTCACCCCACCCGCCTGGGTGGACCCGTTGCGAAAACCACGGCCGGCCCACAACCGGCGCGCGATCCACGGGGCCTGACCCACAGGCACAGACCCGAACACTCACCCACAACCAGACCGGTTGCGGCCGAGACACACTCGGCCGCAACCGGTCGGCGCTGCGCCAGGAGGCCAACAACGGAGATTCCACGTCATTCAATCCGGCACCCGAGGCCACCCCAGACTCTGCGCCTGCTCCACTCAAACGTCAGCGTCGTCCGGCCACGGAATCACCGTCAATCGTGGCCACTCCGCCAGCCACCGAACTGCCTTCGCCTCGTAGACCTCCCGTGGCGCCAACACCGGGTTGGGCCGCAGCACCATGCCGAAGAGGTCGTCGAACCCGTGCGGTGCATACACCCGGAGCTCGCTGTCTGCGGCTTGCGTGATCCCGAAACAGCAGGTGGTGGATGCGAAGTGGTCGATCGCATCCTCGGTGCTGGCGAAGGGGGCCGCCGGGACCCCGAAATGCTCCTCGTACCAAAGGTGGACCCGCGCCTCGTTGCGCACCTCGACGGGCCGGCCGATGTCGGAGAAGAGTGCCCTGGCTCTCCTGATGATCCGGTCCTCGGCGTCGTAGCCCAGGTCCGATGCGTCGAAGTAGAAGAGGTCGTAGTCCCTGATGCCGGCCCGCAGATCGCGGCCGTCCAGGTGGTTCCAGACCGTCTGAAACACCCCGCCAGCGGTGAGGTACCAGTCTCGAACACCGAGTTCGTCGGCGCGATCGACGATCCTGCGCACGTCGGGGTTGGCGAGCACGATCTCGAGCATTCGATGCTCGTCAGCGTGTGAGCTCACGACGACAATCTTGCACGGCAGCGGCCGCATTCGTGGTGTCCCCGTCCACTACGCCACCACGGCGTCCGTGGACGATCGGTCGCCCGCGAACTTGGCGGCCGCGACGCCCAGCGCGATGGCGCTGAACGTCCCGCACCACAGGATCCAGGCACCCGCGTAGTACAGCAGCCACAGCGCGAACCGGAGTTGGATCACGATGAACGGGATCAACGCGATCGAGCGGAGGGTTCGCAGGTCACCGGCTCGATACAGGATCTCGGCGAGGACGCAGACCGCCGCGAGCACCGTGAAGAACGGCAGGTTGTGCCATTTCAGGGCGTTGGTCCAGTAGGCCTCACCCGAAACCCAGCTCATGCGTTCAGACGCGTAGTAGCCCAGTACGCAACCGGTCAGCCAGTAGGCCGTTGGCGCCGCGACTGCCCGCGACAGCAGGCTGCGCCTGCCCACGGGGTAGGACACGGACTCTTCCACGGCCTCGAATGTACTGATGGCCGAGGTGCGGGGAACTGGAAACCTCCCCGACCGGCCGCCGAGTCAGCCGATCCGCACCGGATCCATCTGCACCCGAACCGAACCCACGGCCCGCCGCGCACTCCGCACCGCCTGCGCCTCCGCCAACGCACGCGCCAACGCACCGCCCGCGGCCCGCGGCACCCGCAGCAACATCCGCTCCACCTCGACCGGTTCGGGTCCGTCACCGGAGAACGGCAACCGCTCCCCCGGCGGCAACGGCACCGGACCCAACGGCTCCACCCCGTCGGGCAGCGCCGCCGCCGCGAGCAGGTCCTCGATGGCGGCTCGGCCGCCGTCGACCGCGGCCAGGTGCACCGCGGGCGGGAAGCCGACCTCCGCCCGCTGCTCGAGCTGAGACTGCGCCGCCCCCACCGGATCCCACCGCACCAGGGCCTGCACCGTCGGCAGCCCCGCGTCGGCGACCACCACCACCTTGCCGCCGGCACCCGCCGGGCGCACCAACGCGCCCGCCGTCATCCAGCGTCGCAGCGTCTCCTCCTCCGCCCGCAGGTCGGCCCGGCCGAGCAGCGCCCAGCCGTCGAGCAGCAGCGCGGCGCCGTAGCCACCCGGCATCACCGGCTCCGCCCCCACCGTCGCGACCACCAGGCTGGCACCGGCAGGCACCGTCGCGGACACCTCACCGCCACCGGAGGTGCGTACGGGCACTCCGGGGAACGCGCGCCCCAGTTCCTCGGCCGTCCGGCCCGCGCCCACCACCACCGCGCGCAGCGAACGGTTCCCGCAGGCCTGGCACCGATGGTTCGCGTCGGCGACACCGCACCACCGGCAGGCTGGCGTGCCCGCGCCGTCCGGCCCGACCGCCGACGGCAGCGACAACGGACCGTTGCAGCGGCGGCACCGGGCGGGCGCCCGGCACTTCCCGCAGGCCAGCGACGGGACGTAGCCGCGACGCGGCACCTGCACCAGCACCCCGGCACCCGCCGTCAACGCCTCCCGGGCCGCGGCGAACGCGATCGCGGGCAGTCGCGCCGCCCGCGCCCCCGGGTCACGGGCCAAGGCATGGTCGCTGTCGGCCAGCGCGGTCACGTGCGGCGCCCGGGCCCGCACCTCCGGCCGCCCCGCGACCAGGTCGTGCGCCCACCCGGAGTCCACCAGCGCCTGCGCCTCCGCGGTCCGCGCATGACCGCCCAGGATCACCGCGCAGCCGGTGCCGAAGGCCCGCAGCAACGCCACCTCCCGGGCATGCGGGTAGGGCGAGCGCGGCTCCGAGTGGTTGTCGTCCCCGTCGTCCCACACCGCGATCAACCCGAGCTCGGGGACCGGCGCGAACACCGAACTGCGGGTACCGACCACAATCCGTGCGGTGCCTCGCAGGGCGGCCAGCCAGCGCCGATACCGCATCGCGGGACCCAGTCCCGCCGCCAGCGGCACCACCAGGTCGTCACCGACCAGCGCGACGCACGCGGCCGCCACCCGGTCCAGGTCCTTCTGGTCCGGCACCACCAGCACCGCGGACCTGCCCCCGCCCGCGACGACGGCAGCCAGCTCCGCCAGCCTCGTCGGCCAGTCCTCGCCGGGCAGCGCCTGCCAGGCCGCCCGCGGGCCACGGCCGGCCTGCACCGCGGACACGAAGGCCTCGCCGTGCACGTAGGCGGCCCACGCCTCGACATCCGGGACCACCTCCGGCGCCGTCACCGGCTCGGGCACCGGCTCGGCCTCGACCCGCGCGTGCCGCGGCGGCACCGCCAGCCGCAGCACGTCCGCGCGGGTGCCGGCGTACCGGCGGGCGACGGCGTCGACGAGATCGGAGACCTCCGGGGTCAGGACCCGCTCGGCCGAGACCACCCGGTCGAGCCAGCCCAGCTTGCCGGGGTGCTCGCTGGTCGCGACGCGGGCGACGACGAACCCGTCGACCAACCGGCCCGCGAAACGCACCCGCACCCGCACCCCGGGCTGCGCCTGTTCGTCGAGTTCGGCCGGAACCCGGTAGTCGAACTCCCGGTCCAGGTGCGCGAGCGGCATCATCGGAAGTACCCGGGCGACAGGCAGTTCCGGCGCGGGCTCGCGCTCGGCCTTCACCGCCACGGGACCACCCGCACATCTCGGTGCAGGGTGCACCGCCAGCGACCCGGCCCGAGGCTCCGCCCGAGAGCAGACGAGCCGCCCACCACGATCGGTGAGCGGCTCGGTGCTGACGCCATTTAGAGCCCGGCGGCCGCGCGCAGCTTCTCGGCGCGGTCCGTGTGCTCCCAGGGCAGGTCGATGTCGGTGCGACCGAAGTGCCCGTAGGCCGCGGTCGGCGCGTAGATCGGCCGCAGCAGGTCCAGGTCACGGATGATCGCGCCGGGACGCAGGTCGAAGATCTCCGTGATCGCGGTCTGGATGCGAGCCGGGTCGACCTTCTCGGTGCCGAACGTCTCGACGAACAGTCCGACCGGCGCCGCCTTGCCGATGGCGTAGGCAACCTGCACCTCGATGCGCTCGGCCAGACCGGCGGCGATCGCGTTCTTGGCAACCCAGCGCATGGCGTAGGCCGCGGACCGGTCGACCTTCGACGGGTCCTTGCCCGAGAAGGCGCCGCCGCCGTGACGGGCCATGCCGCCGTAGGTGTCGACGATGATCTTGCGACCGGTCAGGCCGGCGTCGCCCATCGGGCCGCCGAGGACGAACTTGCCGGTCGGGTTGACCAGCAGCCGCACGTTCGAGGTGTCGAGATCGGTGTCGCCGAGGTCGGCGAGCACCGAGCCGAGCACCTTCTCCCGGACGTCGGGGGTCAGCAGGTTGTCCAGGTCGATGTCAGCGGCGTGCTGGGTGGAGACGACGACGGTGTCGAGTCGGACGGCCTTGTCGCCGTCGTATTCGATGGTGACCTGGGTCTTGCCGTCCGGACGCAGGTACGGCARCACGCCGGTCTTGCGGACCTCGGTGAGCCGGCGGGAGAGCCTGTGCGCCAGCGCGATCGGCAGCGGCATCAGTTCCGGGGTGTCGGTGCACGCGTAGCCGAACATCAGGCCCTGGTCGCCGGCGCCCTGACGGTCGATCTCGTCGTCGGTGACGCCGTCGACGCGAGCCTCGTGCGAGTGGTCGACGCCCTGCGCGATCTCGGGCGACTGCGCGCCGATCGCGATGTTCACGCCACAGGAGTTGCCGTCGAAGCCCTTGGCGGACGAGTCGTAGCCGATGCCGAGGACGACGTCGCGAACGATCTTCGGGATGTCGGCGTAGGCGGTGGTGGTGACCTCACCGGCGACGTGCACCTGGCCGGTGGTGACCAGGGTCTCGACGGCGACCCGGCTGCGGGGATCCTGCTCGAGCAGCGCATCCAGGATGGAGTCGCTGATCGCGTCACAGATCTTGTCCGGATGGCCCTCGGTCACGGACTCGCTGGTGAATAGCCGACTACCGGACTTGCTCACAGATCTCCCTCTCGCCAACGCTGCTGTTGTGTACCGAGCCAAACCTAGTGCGAGGCACGGCAGATGTGCACTGCTGAAATCACGTCAAAACCGAAATTCACGAAGATCGGGAATCGCGCCGAACCCGACGCGACACCGATTTCCACATTACGAGCTTTTTTCACATTACGAGCACCGGACTCAGCCGGCACTCGCGCCCCCGCCGACGGCCAGCAATGCCGACGTCGCGTCGACGACCCGGCTCGCCATCAGCGACTTGGAGCCGTGCGCCAGCGCCCGCTCCGAACCGTCGGCGCCGAGGATCCAGCCACTGTTGTCGTCGACCTCGAAGGCCTTGCCCTCGCCGACCGCGTTGACCACCAGCAGGTCGCAGCCCTTGCGGGCGAGCTTGCTGCGGGCGTGGGTGAGCACGTCGCCCTGCGCGTCCCCGGTCTCGGCGGCAAAACCGACGATCGCGGTGGTCAGCGGCAGGTCGCCGTCGTTGCGTGCCTTCACCAGCCCCGCCAGGATGTCGTCGTTGCGGGTCAGCGGGATCATGTCCGGCTCGTCCGCGCCCTTCTTGATCTTGGCGGTGGCCACCGTGGACGGACGGAAGTCGGCGACGGCAGCGGCCATCACCACGGCCTCCGCACCGACCGCGGCCTTGTCGACGGCCTCGCGCATCTCCTGCGCGGTGCGCACCCGGATCACGTCGACCGCGGCCGGGTCGGACAGTTCCGCGGTGTACCCGGCGATCAGCGTGACCTGGGCGCCGCGCTGCGCCGCGAGCCGGGCAATGGCGTAGCCCTGCTTGCCGGAGCTGCGGTTGCCGAGGAACCGGACCGGGTCCAGCGGCTCGCGGGTACCGCCGGCGGAGACCACGATGCGACGACCCGCGAGGTCCCGGGGCAGTGCATCGGGACGCTCCAACAGCAGGGTCGCGAGCCCGACGATCTCGTCCGGTTCGGGCAGCCGACCGGCGCCGGTGTCCTTCCCGGTGAGCCGGCCGGACGCGGGTTCGATCACGGTGATGCCGCGCGAGCGCAGGGTCGCCACGTTCGCGACCGTGGCCGGATGCTCCCACATCTCGGTGTGCATCGCGGGTGCGAACACGACCGGACAGCGGGCGGTGAGCAGGGTCGCGGTGAGCAGGTCGTCCGCGCGGCCGTGGGCGGCGCGGGCCATCAGGTCCGCGGTCGCCGGGGCGATGACGACCAGGTCGGCCTCCTGGCCGAGCCGTACGTGCGGCACCTGCGGCACGTCCGTGAAGACACCGGTCTGCACCGGGTTCCCGGACAGCGCCTCGAAGGTCGCGCTGCCGACGAACTCCAGCGCGGCGTCGGTCGGGATCACGCGGACGTGGTGTCCGCTCTCGGTGAAGCTGCGAATTATCGCGCAGGCCTTGTAGGCCGCAATGCCGCCACCCACTCCGACGACAATGCGCCGGTGCCGGGTGGCGGCACCCGAGTCAAGTTCGGTCACGGCCGGCGGTCACTCGCCTTCGGTGTGCTCGAGCAGATCGGCGTGGATCTCGCGCAGCGCGATGGAGAGCGGCTTCTCCTGCAGGCCGGGCTCGACGAGCGGGCCGACGTACTCGAGGATGCCGTCACCGAGCTGGTTGTAGTAGTCGTTGATCTGACGGGCCCGCTTGGCCGAGTAGATGACCAGCGCGTACTTCGAGGAGGTGCGCTCGAGCAGCTCGTCGATCGGCGGGTTGGTGATACCGAGCGGGGTGTCGTACGCCGGCACGCCGTGGCGATCGGCTTCGGACGCGGCTGTCTGAGTGGCACTCATGTGCGTATCTCCTGAAATTGGTCGGCGCTGGGTCAAGCTTTGTGTACTAGTCAGGACTGACTGGAGGTCAGAGCTGGGTACAAGTCGGTACGGCGAAATACGACGGCGGTCGGCTACCGCTGACCACCAGCCAACAAGGATACCAACTCCTCGCAAGCACGATCGACATCCTCGTTCACGATGACCGTGTCGAACTCGTCCTTGGCCGCCAGTTCGACCTTCGCGGTCTCCAGGCGGCGGGCCACAACCTCTGCCGACTCGGTGCCCCGCGAGGTGAGCCGGGACACCAGCTCCTCCCAGCTCGGGGGTGCCATGAAGGCGAGGACCGCCTCCGGCATCGCAGCGCGCACCGCGCGGGCGCCGACCAGGTCCACCTCCACCAGCACCGGATGGCCTGCCTCGAGGGCCGCCTCCACCGGGGCCGCCGGGGTGCCCGAACGCTGCAACCCGCCGTGGATGTCCGCCCACTCGAGCAGTTCGCCCGCTTCGATCATCCGCTCGAACTCGGCCGCCGTGACGAACCGGTAGTCCTTGCCGTCCACCTCGCCGGGGCGAGGGTCTCTTGTCGTGGCAGACACGCTGAAGACCAGTTCAGGCATGCGTTCGTGGAGCTTGCGCACCACGCTCGACTTGCCTACGGCGGAGGGGCCGGCCAGAACTACCAGCCGACCCCTCTGCACTGCACTGTCCCCGGCCACATTCACCGAGGTGGTCTTGCTGCTGTCTGACACCTGTTCTGCGTCAGCCACCACGTTTGTTCTCAGGCCTCGAAATCGAACCTGGTCAGCAGGGCCTTGCGCTGACGATCGCCGAGTCCGCGCAGACGGYGCGTCGGGGCGATCTCCAGCTCGGTCATGATCTCCTGCGCCTTGACCTTGCCCACCTTGGGGAGGGCCTCGAGCAGGGCGGACACCTTCATCTTGCCGAGAATCTCGTTCTCTTCGGCGTCCTTGAGGACCTGCTTCAGGTCGGTGCCGCCGCGCTTGAGGCGCTCCTTGAGCTCAGCCCTGGCCTTACGGGCGGCAGCCGCCTTCTCCAAAGCAGCGGCGCGCTGCTCATCAGTCAACTGGGGAAGGGCCACGGTTCCTCCGTCTCGTAGTGTGCAAATAGTGTTCAACCACTGGATAACCAGCGGCGATAGCGACCGTACTCACGCTTCGCCACGATTGCTAACTCGCCCCCGGACTCCGGTGGCGAATCTCGTCAGCTATGCGAGTCCGGCCTCGACCTCGTCTCGGACCCGTTCCGCCGCCGCACGCAGCGCCGAAACTGAGGGACCGTGACGAAGTACATCACGAGAAGTGTTGGGCAACAACAACTCTCGTGAATCATAGAATATCTCTGCGAGATCGGCCACAGTGGCACCCTGCGCGCCCAGCCCGGGCGCCAGGATCGGACCGGAAAACTCCGACAAATCCAATCCGTGCCCGCGTGTCGCACCCACGACCAGGCCCACCGTGTCACGGCCGTCACGGTTGTGCGCGACCGCGTCGTCCACCACCGACTGTGCCACAGACACCGCCTGGACTGGGGAAACCTCGCCGTCCGGGGCGCCGGAACCCGACGTTTCGGACAACCGGGCACCCTGCAGGCGCCCGCCCTCCGGATTGGAGGTGCGCGCCAGCACGAACACCCCCCGCCCCGTCTCCGACGCCAGCGTCAGGGCCGGGTCGAGCGACCCGAAGCCGAGGTAGGGCGACGCCGTGACGGCGTCCGAGGCCAACGGAGAGCCGTCGCCGAGCCAGGACTGCGCGTAGGCGGCCATGGTCGAGCCGATGTCGCCACGCTTCGCGTCAGCGACCACCAGCGTGCCCGCCGAGCGCACCACCGAGATGGTGCGCTCGAGTACGGCGTAGCCGGCGGAGCCGTAGGCCTCGAAGAACGCGACCTGAGGCTTCACCAGGGCCACCTCCCCGACGAAGGCCTCCACGCAGATCTCGGAGAACGCCTCGACGCCCTCCGCGGTCTCCGGCAGCCCCCACGCCTGCAACAGCGACGGGTGCGGGTCGATGCCCACGCACAGCCGGCCCCGGGCTCCGATCGCGGATCGGAGCCGGTGACCCCAACTGTGGCCGTGGCTCATGACCGCGCTGCCGGCTCGCGCAGCGTCGCGTGCAGGTCCTGCAGGGACTGCACCCCGATGTCGCCACGGATGGCGGCCTCGATGCCCTGCACCGCCGCGGAGGCGCCCTGGACGGTGGTGATGCACGGGATGGTCGCCGCCACCGCCGCGCTCCGGATCTCGTAGCCGTCCACACGGGGGCCCGAGTTGCCGTACGGGGTGTTGATCACCATGTCGATCTCGCCGGCCCGGATCTGGTCGACGATGGTCTGCGCGCCCTCCGGGTGGTCCTCACCCGACTGCTTGTAGACCTGCTCGCAGGCGATGCCGTTGCGGCGCAGCACGTCCGCGGTGCCCTCGGTGGCCAGGATGGTGAACCCGAGGTCCGCGAGCCGCTTCACCGGGAAGATCAGCGACCGCTTGTCCTTGTTGGCCACCGACACGAACACCGAACCCGACGTCGGCAGCGAGCCGTACGCCGCGGTCTGGCTCTTGGCGAACGCGGTGCCGAAGTCGGAGTCGATTCCCATGACCTCGCCCGTCGACTTCATCTCGGGGCTGAGCAGGGTGTCGACGCCGGTGCCGTCCGCCTTGCGGAAACGGTTGAACGGCAGCACCGCCTCCTTGACCGCGATCGGCGCGCCGGCCGGGGTGTTGCCCCCGTCGCCGGTCGCGGGCAGCACACCGCTCGCGCGCAGGTCCGCGATGGATTCCCCCAGCATGACGCGGGCACAGGCCTTGGCCAGCTGCACCGCGGTCGCCTTGGAGACGAACGGCACGGTCCGGCTGGCCCGCGGGTTCGCCTCGAGCACGTAGAGGATGTCGTCCTTGAGCGCGTACTGGACGTTGAGCAGGCCCTTGACGCCGATGCCCTTCGCCAGCGCCTCGGTGGACCGGCGCACGTTCTCCAGGTCCGCCCGGCCCAGGGTGATCGGCGGCAGCGCACAGGCCGAGTCGCCGGAGTGGATGCCGGCCTCCTCGATGTGCTCCATCACGCCGCCGAGGTACACCTCGGTGCCGTCGCACAGCGCGTCGACGTCGATCTCGACCGCGTCCTCCAGGAACCGGTCGACCAGCACCGGCCGGTCGTCGGAGATCTCGGTGGCACGAGAGATGTAGTCCTGCAACGACTTCTCGTCGTACACGATCTCCATGCCGCGACCGCCGAGCACGTAGGACGGGCGCACCAGCACCGGGTAGCCGATGCCGGCCGCGATCTCGCGGGCACCGTCGAAGGTGGTGGCGGTGCCGAACTTCGGCGCGGGCAGGCCGGCCTCGGTGAGCACCCGGCCGAACTCGCCGCGGTCCTCCGCCAGGTCGATGGCCTCGGGGCTGGTGCCCACGATCGGGACACCCGCCGCCTTGAGCCGCTTCGCCAGGCCCAGCGGCGTCTGGCCGCCGAGCTGGACAATGACGCCCGCGACCGTGCCGGAGATCGACTCCGCGCGGTACACCTCGAGCACGTCCTCGAACGTCAGCGGCTCGAAGTACAGCCGGTCCGCCGTGTCGTAGTCGGTGGAGACGGTCTCGGGGTTGCAGTTGACCATGACGGTCTCGTAGCCGGCCTCGGACAGCGTCAGCGCCGCGTGCACACAGGAGTAGTCGAACTCGATGCCCTGGCCGATGCGGTTCGGGCCGGACCCGAGGATCAGCACCTTGGGACGCTCGGTCTGCGGCGCCACCTCGGACTCGGCCTCGGGGTCGAGCTCGTACGTGGAGTAGTGGTACGGCGTCTTGGCCTCGAACTCGGCCGCGCAGGTGTCCACCGTCTTGTAGACCGGGTGCACCTTCAGCTCGTCACGCAGGGCGCGGACGCCGTCCTCGTCGCCGAGTTCGGGGCGCAGCGCGGCAATCTGCCGGTCGGACAGGCCGTGGTACTTCGCCTGACGCAGCAGCTGCTCGTCGAACGCCGCCGCCTCGCGGATCTCGTTGCCCAGCTCGTGGATCTGGAGCATCTGGTCGAGGAACCACGGATCGATCTTGGTGGCCTCGAAGAGCTGCTCGACGGTGGCGCCGAGGGCAAAGGCCTTCTCGATGCCGTACATCCGGCCGTCCTGCGGAACGCTCAGGTCGGCGAGCAGCGACTCCAGGTCGGTGGCCTCCACCTCGGGGCCGGTCCAGTAGCCCGCGCGCTTGGTCTCGAGCGAGCGCATCACCTTGCCGAAGGCCTCGGTGAAGTTGCGGCCGATGCTCATCGCCTCGCCCACGGACTTCATCGTGGTGGTGAGCGTGCCGTCGGCGCCGGGGAACTTCTCGAAGGCGAACCGCGGCGCCTTGACGACGACATAGTCGAGCGTCGGCTCGAAGCAGGCCGGCGTCTCCTTGGTGATGTCGTTGACGATCTCGTCGAGCGTGTAGCCGATCGCCAGCTTGGCGGCCATCTTCGCGATCGGGTAGCCGGTCGCCTTCGACGCCAGCGCCGACGAGCGCGAGACCCGCGGGTTCATCTCGATGACGACCAGGCGGCCGTCCGTCGGGTCCATCGCGAACTGGATGTTGCAGCCGCCGGTGTCGACGCCCACCTCACGCAGGATGTCGATGGAGAGGTCGCGCATCTTCTGGTACTCGCGGTCGGTCAGCGTCATTGCCGGGGCGACGGTGACCGAGTCGCCGGTGTGCACACCGACCGGGTCGACGTTCTCGATGGAGCAGACGATCACGACGTTGTCACGGCCGTCGCGCATCAGCTCGAGCTCGTACTCCTTCCAACCGAGGATGGACTCCTCGATCAGGACGTTCGCGGTCGGCGACGCGGCCAGACCGCCACCGGCGATCCGGTTCAGGTCCTCCTCGTTGTACGCCATGCCCGAGCCGAGGCCGCCCATGGTGAACGAGGGGCGCACGACGACCGGGTAGCCGAGTTCGGCGACCGTGGCGTGCACCTCGTCCATCGTGTAGCAGACGGCGGACTTCGCGGACTCGCCGCCGACCTTGGCGACGATGTCCTTGAACTTCTGCCGGTCCTCGCCGCGCTGGATGGCGTCGAAGTCGGCGCCGATCAGCTCGACGTCGTACTTCTCGAGGATGCCCTGTTCGTGCAGCGCGACCGCGGTGTTCAGCGCGGTCTGGCCGCCGAGGGTGGCGAGCACCGCGTCGATYGGGTGGCCCTTCGCCGCCTCGAGCGCGATGACCTTCTCGACGAACTCGGCGGTGATCGGCTCGACGTAGGTGGCGTCGGCGAACTCCGGGTCGGTCATGATGGTGGCCGGGTTGGAGTTGACCAGGCTCACGCGCAGGCCCTCCTCGCGCAGCACGCGGCAGGCCTGGGTGCCCGAGTAGTCGAACTCACAGGCCTGGCCGATCACGATAGGCCCGGAGCCGATCACCAGGATGTGCTTGAGATCTGTGCGGCGTGGCATTACTTGCTGCCTTTCTTGGTCGAGCGAGCCTCGAGCAAGCCGGTGAAACGGTCGAAGAGGTATGCGGCGTCGTGCGGGCCTGCGGCGGCCTCGGGGTGGTACTGGACGGAGAAGGCGGAGTCGTCGAGCAGTCGGACGCCCTCCACGGCCCCGTCGTTGGCGCAGGTGTGGCTGACCACGGCCCGGCCGAAGGGGGTGTCGAACTCCTGTCCGGCCTCACCCTCGAGGGCGAACCCGTGGTTCTGCGCGGTGATCGCGATGCGACCGGTGTGGTGCTCGATGACCGGGATGTTGATGCCCCGGTGACCGAACTTCATCTTGTAGGTCTCCATGCCGAGCGCGCGGCCGAGGATCTGGTTGCCGAAGCAGATGCCGAACAGCGGCAGGCCCTGGCCGAGCACCTCCTTGGTCAGGTGCACCGCGCCGTCCGCGGTGGCAGGGTCGCCCGGTCCGTTGGACAGGAACACCCCGTCGGCCTCGAGGTCGAGGATCTGCTCGAGCGTCGCGTTGGACGGCAGCACGTGTACCCGGATGCCGCGCTCGGCGAACATCCGCGGGGTGTTGGTCTTGATGCCGAGGTCGATCGCGGCGACCGTGAACCGGGCGTCACCGCCGGTGGGCTCGACGATGTAGCCGCTGGTGGTGCTGACCTCACCCGCGAGGTCCGCGCCGAGCATGGTCGGCTGCTGCCGGACCCGGTCCACCAGGATGTCGTCCGCCGCCAGGGCGTCGCCGGAGAAGACGCCGGCCTTCATGGAACCGCGGGTGCGCAGGTGCCGCACCAGGGCCCGGGTGTCGATGCCGGCGATGCCGACGATCCCCTGCTCCTCCAGCTTGGCCTGCAGCGAACCCGTCGCCCGCCAGCTCGAGGTGACGCGGGAGGGGTCCCGGACCACGTAGCCGGCCACCCAGATCTTGGCGCCGGCGGCGTCGCCAGTGGGGCCGACGGACTCGTCGTCCTCGTCGTTCCAGCCGGTGTTGCCGATCTGCGGCGCCGTGGACACCACGATCTGGCGGTGGTAGCTGGGATCGGTGAGGGTCTCCTGGTAACCGGTCATACCGGTGCTGAAGACCGCCTCGCCCAGGGTCTGCCCGACCGCACCGAAGGTGCTGCCGCGGAAGACCCTGCCGTCCTCGAGGACCAGGACCGCTGCCGAATTGCTCACGCGTTCTCTCCGTTCAACGCTCATGAGGCGTTCTCTTCGTTCACCCAGGCCGGGTACACACTCTTGTCGTCTCCACGGAAGCCGGTGTCGATCTCGGTCCCGGTGGGCAACTCCCACCGGATCACCAGCACTCCGTCCTTGCTCATGACCTTGCCCGCGAGCCCGCGCTCGGTTCGGATCGCGCGGATCGAGTCCTGCGGGATCCAGATCGCCGACGCGCCGTCGCGTTCGAGCAGCACACCCGCCTCGTAGCGGGACAGGTCTCCGGTCGCGCGGTAGCCGAGGTCGCCGACCGCGATCCGGTCCTGCCAGCTCGGCGCCAGCGTGCTGCCGACGTACAGTCCGCTGCTCGGTTCGATCAGCCGGGCGCCCAGTTCGGCGGGCGGCTCCGGCAGCACGCCGATCCGGTCCTGCTGGCGGCGGGCACGGCCCTTCCAACCCCAGTACATCAGCGCCACCATGACCACCCAGAACACCACGAATCCGAGGGTCAGCAGCAGCCGGTCCATGCTCATCGCTGTACCTGCCCGTCCCGGACGGTGACCCGGCCGCGCAGCAGCGTGGTGGTCACGCGGGCCGCGAAGGTCATCGCCTCGAACGGGGTGTTCGCGGCGATGGACGCCAGTTCCGGCCCCCGCACCGTCCACTCCCGCTGCGGGTCGACCAGCGTCAGGTTCGCCGGCTCGCCGACCGCGATCGGGCGGCCCTGGTCGGTCAGCCCGACGATCTCGGCGGGCCGCTCGCTCATCACCTTGGCTACGCCGCGCCAGTCCAGCAGGCCGGGCTCGACCATCGTCTGCGCGACGATCGCCAGCGCCGTCTCCAGGCCGAGCATGCCGGGCCGGGCCGCCGAGAACTCGCAGCACTTGTCCTGCTCGGCGTGCGGCGCGTGGTCGGTGGCGACGCAGTCGATGACGCCCTCGGCCAGGCCCTTGCGCAGCGCCTCGACGTCGCTGCGCTCACGCAGCGGCGGGTTCACCTTGTTCACCGCGTCGTACGTCTCGAGCCGCGAGTCGTCGAGCAGCAGGTGGTGCGGGGTGACCTCGGCGGTGATCGAGATGCCCTGCCCGCGCGCCCACTTCATCAGCTCGACGGTGCCGGCGGTCGACGCGTGGCAGATGTGCACGCGGGCGCCGGCGTCGCGGGCCARCAGCGCGTCACGGGCCACGATCGACTCCTCGGCGGCGCGCGGCCAGCCGGCCAGTCCGAGCCGGGCCGCGGTCGGGCCCTCGTGCGCGACGGCGCCGACGGTCAGGCGCGGCTCCTCCGCGTGCTGCGCGATGAGCACCCCGAGCGAGYTGGAGTACTCGAGCGCGCGACGCATGATCAGCGGGTCGTCCACGCAGTGGCCGTCGTCGGAGAACATCTTGACCTTGCCGATGCCCGCCGCCATGGTCGCCATCTCGGCGAGCTGCTTGCCCTCCAGCCCGACGGTCACGGCACCGACCGGGTGTACGTCGACCAGGCCGACCTCCTGCCCGCGTCGCCACACGTGGTCGGTGATGACCACGGAGTCCGCGACGGGGCTGGTGTTCGCCATCGCGAACACCGCGGTGTAGCCGCCGAGCGCGGCGGCGGCGGACCCGGACTCGATGGTCTCGGTGTCCTCGCGGCCGGGCTCGCGCAGGTGGGTGTGCAGGTCCACGAAGCCGGGCAGCAGCACCTGGCCGTCGGCCGCGACGACCTCCGCGCCCTCGGGCACGTCGAGTCCGGCGCCGATCGCGAGGATCTCGCCGTCGCCGATCAGCACGTCCTGCGGCTCGCCCTCGCCGTACAGGCGGGCGCCGCGGATCAGGACCCCGCCGCGGGCGAAGCCTCGGGAAGTGTTTCTGGCCTCACCGGTCACAGCGCTGCCCCCTCGGTACCGACCAACAACCCGAACAGGACCGCCATGCGAATGTGAACTCCGTTCGTGACCTGCTGCAGCACAGCAGTTTTCGGTGAATCCGCGACGGCGGAGGCGATCTCCATGCCGCGCAGCATCGGGCCGGGGTGCAGCACCACGGCATGCTCGGGGAGCATCGCGAGCCGCTTCTCCGAGAGCCCGTAGCTGATCGAGTACTCGCGCTGCGACGGGAAGAACCCGCCGTTCATCCGCTCGGCCTGCACGCGCAGCATCAGCACCGCGTCGGCGCCGGGCAGTTCCGCGTCGAGCGAGTGCGAGACCGTCACCGGCCAGGTGGAGACGCCGATCGGCAGCAGCGTCGGCGGCGCGACCAGCACCACCTCGGCGCCCAGCAGCGAGAGCAGGAAGGCGTTGCTGCGTGCGACGCGGCTGTGCAGGATGTCGCCGACGATCACGACGCGCTTGCCCTCGATCGAGCCGAGTCGCTGACGCAGGGTCAGCGCGTCGAGCAGCGCCTGGGTGGGGTGCTCGTGGGTGCCGTCGCCGGCGTTGATCACGGCCGGGCCGTCGTCCCCGTCCGCGGTCCACTCGGCGATCCGGTGCGCGGCACCGGAGGCGGGGTGGCGCACGATCAGCGCGTCCGCGCCGGCCGCCCGCAGCGTCATCGCGGTGTCCCGCAGCGACTCGCCCTTGGAGACCGAGGAACTCGAGGCGCTGACGTTGATCACGTCGGCGCTCATCCACTTGCCGGCCACCTCGAACGAGACCCGGGTGCGGGTGGAGTTCTCGAAGAAGACCGTCATGACGGTGCGACCCCGGAGCGTGGGCAGCTTGCGGACCTCGCGGCCGAGCAGCGCCTGCTCGAACCGTTCGGCCTCGTCGAGCAGCCCGGTGGCGGTCTCGACCGTGAGGTCCGAGACCGAGAGAAGATGCTTCACTTGCCCGCTCCCCCGTTCGCCCCGTCGCCCGGCGCCGCCTGGACGCCGCCGCTGAGCGTGACACTGTCGACGCCGTCGTGCTCCACGAGCTGCACCTTGACGTCCTCGGTGCGCGCGGTGGGCACGTTCTTGCCGACGTAGTCCGCCCGCAGCGGCAGTTCGCGGTGCCCGCGGTCCACCAGGACGGCGAGCTGCACGGCCTTGGGCCGGCCGAGGTCGCGCAACCCGTCGAGGGCCGCGCGCACGGTGCGTCCGGAGAACAGCACGTCGTCGACGAGCACCACCAGCGCGTTGTCGACGCCGCCGTCGGGCACGGAGGTGCGCTCGAGCGGACGGTGCGGCTTGGTCCGCAGGTCGTCGCGGTAGAGGGTGATGTCGAGCGAGCCGGTCGGCGGGCGGACCCCCGAGAACTCCTCGATCTTGTTCGCCAGCCTGGTCGCCAGGGTGGTGCCGCGCGTCGGGATGCCGATCAGGACCACGCGGGGCGGGTCGGTCTCGGCGTCGAGCGCGGTCTTCTCGATGATCTGGTGCGCGATACGGGCGATCGTGCGGCCCACGTCGGCGGGAGACAACAGCTCCCTGGTCGCCGGTGACTCGGCGGAGGACGGCTCTGGGGAGAGCAAACTGGACCTCCTTCTCCGCCTCTCGGGACGGGTCGTTAAAGGATGTCTGACGTCGTCGAGCGTATCAGCGCGCGACCGCCGGGACGGCAGCGGCGCCGGGTGTGCTCAGCCACACCGGCCGGCCGCCGGCGGAGACGACGAACGCCGCGGACCGATTCTCGATCGGTCCGCGGCGTTCGTGTCTGCACGGTCTTCCTCAGGCCTCGTCGCCGGAGGCCGAAACCGGGTCCGACTCCGGTTCGGCGGGCCGCGCCGACTGCGCGGTGGCGGCGGCGGCCGCCCGCACCTGCGGCGCGACGAGCACCACCTGTCCGAGCACGCCGTTGACGAACGCGGGCGAGTCGTCGGTGGAGAGCTCCTTCGCGAGCTCCACCGCCTCGTCCACCGCGACGACGGGCGGCACGTCCGTGGCGTGGAAGAGCTCCCACACCGCGATGCGCAGGATCGCCCGGTCCACCGCGGGCAACCGCTCCAGCGTCCAGTCCTGCAGGTGGTCTGCGATGACCCGGTCCAGGCGGTCCAGGTTCTCCGCCACCCCGGTCACCACGGTGACGGTGTACGGGCTGACCGGCGCGACGGTCTCGTCGCGGGTGGCCATCGTCGTCCGCTCGGAGGCCAGGGCCACCGGGTCGACGTCGCGGGCCTCGGCCTCGAAGAGGAAGTCGACGGCGCGCTTGCGGGCCTTGTGCCGGGCGCCGAACTTCTTGTGACTGCTGGACACGCTACGAATTCACGCGACCCAGGTAGTTGCCGTCACGCGAGTCGATCTTCAGCTTGTCGCCGGTGTTGACGAACAGCGGGACCTGCACCTCGGCGTCGGTCTCGAGGATCGCGGGCTTGGTGCCGCCGGTGGAGCGGTCGCCCTGCAGACCCGGGTCGGTGTGCTTGACGACCAGCTCGACGGTGACGGGCAGCTCGACGAACAGCGGCGCGTCCTCGTGCGTGGCGACCTGGACGCGCATGTTCTCGAGCAGGAAGCGGGCCTGGTCCCCGACCGTCGCCTCGCTGATCGAGATCTGGTCGTAGGTGTCGTCGTCCATGAAGACGTAGTCGCTACCGTCGTGGTACAGGTACGTCATGTCGCGGCGGTCGACGGTCGCCGTCTCGACCTTCACGCCGGCGTTGAAGGTCTTGTCGACGTTCTTGCCGGAGAGCACGTTCTTGAGCTTGGTGCGTACGAAGGCCGGGCCCTTGCCGGGCTTGACGTGCTGGAACTCGATGATCTGCCACAGCTGACCCTCGATCTTCAGCACGAGCCCGTTCTTGAAATCACTGGTATCTGCCACTTACTTCGCGTCTCCTTCAGACGATGACGAAATCCTTGCTGGTGAGTGTGAGGAGCTCCGGCTCCTGCTCGCGAACGACGAGCGTGTCCTCGATCCTGACGCCACCGCGCCCGGAGAAGTACACACCCGGCTCGACGGTCACCACAGCACCGCAAAGGAGTGTACCGGTGCCGAGCGCTCCGATCCCCGGTGCTTCGTGGATCTCCAGCCCCACCCCGTGCCCGAGACCGTGCAGGAACAGCTCCCCGTGACCCGCGTCGGCGATCACCGACCGCGCCGCGGCGTCGACGGCCGACACCTCGACGCCGGGCGCCAGGGCGGTGCAGCCCGCCGCCTGCGAACGCGCGACGAGGTCGTACGCCTCGCGCTGCCAGTCCGCCGCGACACCCAGCACATAGGTCCGCGTCATGTCGGAGTGGTAGCCGCCGACCTGCGCACCGAAGTCGAGCTTGACGAAGTCGCCGGTCGCGAGCACCGCGTCGGTGGGCCGGTGGTGCGGGATCGCCGAGTTCGCCCCGGCCGCGACGATGGTCTCGAACGAGATGCCGTCGGCGCCGTGCTCGAGCATCAGGAACTCCAGCTCCCGCCCGACCTCCCGCTCGGTGCGACCGGGCCGCAGCCCCCCGCGTTCGACCAGCACCGCCAGTGCCAGGTCCGCGACCGCGCAGGCCCGGCGCAGCAACCCGATCTCGTGCTCGTCCTTGACCATTCGCAGCTGTTCGATCGCGCCCGGGGTCCGGACGAACTCGAGGTCCGGCGCCGCCGACTGCCAGCCGGACAGGTTGTCGACCGTCACCACGTGGGACTCGAAACCGACCCGGGAGACCGGTGCGGCGGACAGCCCGCGCACCAACGCCGCGGCGCCGGCCCGGTCGATCAGCGAGGGCAGGTCCGGCACCTGGGCCGCCACCTGCGTCAGGTACCGGCCGTCGGTGCAGATCACGGTCCGGTCCTCGGAATCGGCGGTGTCCCGGGCGTCGACGACCAGCGCGGCGCTGGACCCGGTGAAGCCGGTCAGGTACCGGATGTTGAGCAGGTCGGTGACGAGCATCGCGTCGAGGCCGCGTTCGCGAATCTGCGCGCGCAACGCGGCCCGGCGGGACCCGTGATCGGCGGAGGACATGGCCCCAACCTACGGCAGCGGAACCCGTCGCGAGCGTCACCCGGAGCGGTCGCTGTGGGTTAGGACACAGACCTGTCGTGACGGTCGTTACGCTGTCGGCATGAACTCGTGGCTTCTTCGTGGACTCGGGATGGCGTTTGTGCACGTGGTGACACGTGTACTGCTCGGAATCGCCGTCACCGAATGGCCCCTGCACGGCACCTCACTGCGGTGGGTCAGCATCGTCGTGGTGATTCTCGCGGCGCTGATCTGGGGTGGCCTCGACGGCATCCGTGACGCGCGTGCGTACCCGGGTGAGGACGAGGGCGCCGACCTCACCATGATGTGGCTCAAGGCCGCCGTCCTCGCCGGCCTGCTCGCGGGCGCGGTCGTCTGGGTGGTGGGCATGGTCAGCGACATCGCCCTCGGCGAGAACTCGCTGTTCTTCGAACTGACCTCCGGCGCGGCCTTCACGGTGCTGCTCGTCTTCATCCCCGCGACCCTCGGCGGCGCCATCGGCCGCCTCATCGTCCGGCGCGACGCGAAGAAGTCCGTCGCCGCCCCGGTCGCGGTCGGCGCCGCGGGTGCGGCCGAGGCCGCGTACGACGACGACTACGTCGACGCGGGCTCCGAGACCGTCGCCTACGCCGAGGAGGGCTACGCCGAGTCCGACTGGACGTACGAGCACGGCGCCGGCGAGCAGGTCCCGAACGGCCAGTACCCCGACGCCCAGGACCCCAACGCACAGGGCGGGTACTACCAGCAGAACGCCTACCCCGAGGGCGGCTACAGCGACCCGTCCGCGGACACCGAGGTCTTCCGGGCCGTGCAGCCGCAGTCCGACGACACCGTCGTCTTCCCCGCGATCCAGGACCCGGGCAACGGGAACCAGGGCGGCGGGAACGGCGCACAGGGCACTCACCGAGCCGACTGACCGTACCGGCCCGCCCACGAGTGTGAGAACAGCTCGGCGAGGTAGCGCTACCGCTCGGCCGGAAGCCGCTAACGCTCCGCGAGGAACCTCAGCGCCAACGGATATCCGGCGACGCCGCACCCCACGATCACGCCGGTCGCGATCGCGCTCAGGTACGACTGGTGACGGAACTCCTCGCGGGCGTGCACGTTCGAGATGTGCACCTCGACCAGTCCGGCCTCCAGCTCCGCGCAGGCGTCCCGCAGGGCAATCGAGGTGTGGGTGAGCGCGCCGGCGTTGAGCACCACCGGCTCCCCCGCGTCCGCTGCCGCATGGATCCAGCCGAGCAGCTCGGCCTCGCTGTCGCTCTGCCGAACCTGCACCTCGACACCGAGTTCGGCCGCGGACCGCTCGCACAGCGCGACCAGGTCGGCGTAGGTGGTCGCGCCGTACACCTCGGGCTGGCGCTTGCCGAGCCGGCCGAGGTTGGGCCCGTTGATCACCTGGATCCTCACAGCAGCACCGTCCCCCTGCCCGCGGCGTCACCCTCACGGGCGACGGCGGAGTAGGCGGCGGCCAGCAGCGACGGGTCCGGGCCCTCGAGGCGGCCGGGCTTGGCCAGGCCGTCGAGCACCACGAAGCGGAGCATCCCGGCGCGGTTCTTCTTGTCCGTCTGCATGCCCTTGACCAGGTCCGCGAACGCGTCCGCGTCGTAGCCGGTGGGCAGGCCCACGGCGGTGAGCACGCTGCGGTGCCGGTCCGCGGTGGCGTCGTCGAGGCGACCCGCCAGGCGGCCCAGTTCGGCGGCGAACACCAGGCCCACCGACACGGCCGCGCCGTGCCGCCAGCGGTACTTCTCGCGGCGCTCGATGGCGTGGCCGAGGGTGTGGCCGTAGTTGAGGATCTCGCGCAGGTCGGACTCCC
This sequence comes from Rhodococcus sp. P4_F5, assembly GCF_056401315.1. Taxonomy (NCBI): domain Bacteria; kingdom Bacillati; phylum Actinomycetota; class Actinomycetes; order Mycobacteriales; family Nocardiaceae; genus Rhodococcus; species Rhodococcus sp. P4_F5. The sequence continues at coordinate 38,742 of NZ_JBFUJP010000017.1, forward strand.
GCAGGTCGGCCGCCACCACCCGGGCCTTGACCTCGATCGAGCGTCGGATCAGTTCGGGCAGCACGGTTCCGGTGGGGTCGAGCGCGGCCTCGGGGTCGGCCTCGATCAGGTCGAGAATCACCGGGTCCGCGATGAAGCCGGTCTTGATGACCTCGGCCATGCCCGCGACGATCTCGTTGCGCGGCACGGTCTCGAGCGTCGCGAGGTCCACCAGCACGGCGGACGGCTCGTGGAAGGAGCCGACCAGGTTCTTGCCCGCGTCGGTGTTGATGCCGGTCTTGCCGCCGACGGCCGCGTCGACCATGGCCAGCAGGGTGGTCGGCACGTGCACGATCCGGACGCCGCGCATCCAGGTCGCGGCGACGAAGCCGGCGAGGTCGGTGGCGGCGCCGCCGCCGAGGCTGACGACGGCGTCACTGCGGGTCAGGCCGATGCGTCCGAGGACGTCCCAGCAGAACTCCGCGACCTTCAGGTCCTTGCCGTCCTCGGCGTCGGGGATCTCGACGCGGTGCGCGTCGATGCCCTTCGCGGCGAGCGCGGCGCGCACGGCCTCGGCGGTCTGCGCCAGCGGCGGCTGGTGGAAGATCGCCACCGTGCGGGTGCCGATCAACTCGTCGACGAGTTCACCGAGCAGTCCGCGCCCGATGATCACCGGGTAGGGGCTCGCCGTCTTGACCTCGACACGTACCGGTTCGGTCACTGTGCTGTTCTCCGCTTCTGTGCGCAGGGCCTGCTCGTTGTCTGTCACGTTCTCTACCCCAGCTTCGTGAGGATCTGCTGCACCACCCGCGCGGGGCTGCGGCTGTCGGTGCGCACCCGGATCGTCGACACCTCACGGTAGAGCGGGCGCCGGCGACGCATCAGGTCCCGGTACTTCTGGCGCGGGTCTCCCCCGTTGAGCAGGGGCCGGGAGTCGTTGGTGCCGGTGCGCTTGAGCCCCTCGGAGATGCTGATCTCCAGGTACACCACCGTATGCCCGACCAGTCGGGCGCGGGTGGCGGCGGACAGGATTGCGCCGCCGCCGAGCGAGACGATGCCGTCCTGCTCGAGCAGCGCCCGCCGGACCATGTCCTCCTCGAGCGCCCGGAACGCCGGTTCGCCGTCCTTCGCGAAGATGTCCGGGATGGTGCGTCCGGTCTCCTCCTCGATCGCGACGTCGGTGTCGAAGACGTCCACGTCGAGTGCCCGGGCCAGCCGGCGACCGATCGTGGACTTACCCGCTCCCGGCGGCCCGACCAGCACCGCGACGGGACTCATCGGGACTCACGACCGGCGGTCACCTCGCGAGACGCTCCTGCACTGCGGCCAGGTAGCCCTCGACGTTGCGGACGGTCTCGGTCAGCGAGTCGCCGCCGAACTTCTCGAGCGCGGCCTGCGCGACGACCAGCGCGACCATCGACTCCGCGACGACGCCGGCGGCGGGCACGGCGCACACGTCGCTGCGCTGGTGGATTGCCACAGCCTCCTCGCCGGTGGACATGTCCACCGTCGCCAGCGCGCGCGGCACCGTGGAGATCGGCTTCATCGCCGCCCGCACCCGCAGGGCCTCGCCGTTGGTCATGCCGCCCTCGAGCCCGCCGGCGCGGTTCGTCGAACGCAGCACCCCGTCGGGACCGGGACGCATCTCGTCGTGCGCGGCGCTGCCGCGGCGGCGGGAGGTCTCGAAGCCGTCGCCGACCTCGACGCCCTTGATCGCCTGGATGCCCATGAGCGCGGCGGCCAGGCGCGAGTCGAGCCGGTTCTCGCCGCTGACGAAGGAGCCGAGGCCGACGGGCAGTCCCTCGACGATCACCTCGACGACGCCGCCGAGGGTGTCGCCCTCGCGCTTGGCGGCCTCGATCTCGGCGATCATCGCCGCCTCGGCATCGCTGCCGAACGCCCGCACGGGGCTGGCGTCGATGGCGGCCAGGTCGGCGGCGACCGGCAGCGGCGCATCCGCGGACCGGGCCGCGGTGCCGATGGAGACGACGTGCGAGAAGACCTCGACGCCGAGGGCCTCGCGCAGGAACTGCCGCGCGACGGTGCCGGCGGCGACGCGGGCCGCGGTCTCGCGGGCGCTGGCGCGCTCGAGCACCGGGCGGGCGTCGTCGAAGCCGTACTTGAGCATGCCGGAGTAGTCGGCGTGGCCGGGACGYGGCCGGGTCAGCGGCGCGTTGCGCGCGAGGTCCTTGAGCAGCGCCTCGTCGACGGGGTCCGAGGACATCACGGTTTCCCACTTGGGCCACTCGGTGTTGCCGACCTCGATGGCGATCGGGCCGCCCATGGTCCGGCCGTGGCGGACGCCGCCGAGCACGGTGACCTTGTCGGCCTCGAAGGCCATCCGGGCGCCACGGCCGTAACCGAGACGGCGGCGGGCCAATTGGGCAGAAATCTCGTCCGAGGTGACCTCGACCCCGGCGACCATTCCGTCGAGGAGGGCGACCAGGGCGGGACCGTGGGATTCTCCGGCAGTTATCCAGCGCAGCACGGCGCCCATCTTTCCACGGCGGGCCTCCGCGAATGCACACCGGCTACCCGAGCGCCGTCACACCCAACGCCAAGAGCGTCGCCAGACACATCGACGGCCCGTGCGGCACGGCCCGTCCGCGGCGCCCTGATGCGAGCAGAACCACCCCGGCCGCCGCGGTGAGCGCGAACGCACCGAGCGCCGCCAGGACCCAGGCCTGCGCACCGGCCGCCCCCGTGACTGCGCCGAGCCCGAGCGCGAGCTTCACGTCGCCGCCGCCCATCCCCGTCGGTACGGCCAGGTGCGCGGCGAGGTAGAGCCCCGCCAACAGCGCCGCCCCGACCAGTGCGGCCCGCCCCTGCCCGGCGACCGTGGCCAAGACCAGCACGACGGCGGCGCCGGGCACGGTCAGCGCGTTCGGCAGCCGTCGGGACGCGATGTCCACGGCGCTCAGGCACGCACACCACACCAATAGACAACCCGCCGCGAACATCGGCCAGGACTCCGCGCGCACGGCCAGTACACCCGTCCCGGCGATCGTGACGAGGGCCGCCACCCCCGCCCCGCCCTGCCCCCACCCGGTGTCCATGCGTTTCACCGTGCCAGGCGCCACACCCAGGTCGGGGTCCTCGACCTGGGAATACTCCTGTCCTGTGGATTGATTCGGGACCTGTGGAGGAAAATTCTTCCCACCAGGGCGGCAGGCCCCACCCGGTCGGCGGAATCGAGGAACGGACATGACGAGCCCGCAGATGGATCCCACCAGCGCCGTGACCTGGGGCCCGTTCGTCCAGGCCGCCTACGACCAGTTCCGCCTGCACCCGCGCGACGACAATCCGGCGGCCGTCGCGAACCTGCCCGCGGGGTACACCCTGGTCCGCACCATCCAGATGACAGATGTCGTCGGTCCGCTGCAGGACCGGGTGTTCTACGGCTACGTCGCCGTCGGCGGCGACCCCCAGACCGTGGTCATCGCCCTGCGCGGCACCGCGTCACCCCTGGAGTGGTGGGCCGACCTGCACTGGGACCTGGTGCCGTTCACGCAGGTGTCGAACGGCGGGAGCGTCGCGGAGGGCTTCCACAACCTCTACGCCACCTTCGGCACCATGACGCCCGGGCAGTCCGCGCGCGCGGCGCCCGGCAGTTTCGCGTCCGCACTCGCGCGGGCGGCCGCCGACGGTCTCGGCGCCACGCTCGGCGCCGCATCACCCGTCGTCGTGTGTGGTCACAGCCTCGGCGGCGCGTTGGCGACCCTGCTTGTCGCAGATCTCGCCGCGAACACCGCGTTGCGCCCGCAGGCGTGGACGTTTGCCTCACCGAAGGCGGGAGATGCGACGTTTGCGGCGCGGTACGGCGGGCTCAGCGGCGTGTCGTGGCGGATCTACAACCAGGTCGACGTGGTGCCGTACTTCCCCCTCGACCCCGACGACAACTACCAGCACGTGACCGCCGGATACGCGATCAACTCACTCGGGTCGGCGCGCTGGAACGTGGGCTGCGCCCACGCCCTCAACACCTACCTCAGCGTGCTCTCGGCGGGCGCCGTCCAGCTCGATCCCGGCTGCCGCTGACGGTCAGCGCGCGACGACGGCCGCCATCGCCTCGCGGGGAGCGGGCCGGCCGGTGAACTGCTCGACCTGACCGAACGCCTGGTTGAGCAGCATCCGCAGGCCGTCGACGACGATGCCGCCGGCCGCCTCGACGGCGGCGGCGAGCGGGGTCGGCCACGGGTCGTAGATCGCGTCGAGCAGGACCGGCACACTGGCGACCGCCGAGGCGAGGTCCGCGCCGGCGGCGGCCGGGATGGTGCTGACCACCACGGCGGCCCCCGCGCAGGTCCGGGTCAGCGCATCGAGTTCGAAGTCCTGGTGCCGCACGGTCAGGCCCATTGCACGCCCGCAGTCGAGGGTCTCGGCGGCCCGCTCGGCCGACCGCGCCACCACCACGGCCTCGGTCGCGCCGAGGTCGGCGAAAGCCCGCAGGCTCGGCCGGGCGGTACCGCCGGCCCCGAGGACCACCGCGGTGCGCCCGGTCAGGTCGGTCACCCCGACCTCGGCCAGGGCCCCGGTGACGCCGTCGACGTCGGTGCAGTCCGCCCGCCAGCCGCCGGCCGTCCGGACCAGGGTGTTCGCGGAGCCGATCTGCACGGCCCGCTCGGTGCGCTCGGTGGCGAACTCGAGGGCCGCGAGCTTGCCCGGCATGGTCACCGACAGCCCCACCCACTCGGGGCCGAGTACGTCCACCAGGCCCGGCAATTGCTCGCCGGTGCACTCGATCCGGTCGTAGGTCCAGTCGGTCAGGCCGAGCGCCCGGTACGCGGCCAGGTGCAGCTGCGGGGACCGTGAGTGGGTGATCGGGCTGCCCAGTACCGCGGCCCGACGCGGCCCGGTCTGGTTCCCCACCTCGGATGTCGAATCAGCGGCCACTGTCGAGAATCCCACTGCCCTGGGCCTTCACGATGTTCGCCAGGTGCTCGTCGTAGCCCTTGGTGAACAGCGTGGTGCCCCGCTTGTCGATGGTCACGAAGTACAGCCAGTCCCCCGCGGGCGCGGTCTCGACGGCCTGCACCGCGGCGATGCTCGGCGAGGAGATCGGCGTGGCGGGCAGCCCGTCCTTGGCGTACGTGTTCCACGGGGTGACCCGCGCGCGGTCGGCGTCGGTGGTCGCGACCTCGGTCGTGTCGAGGGCGTAGTTGACCGTGGAGTCGAACTCGAGTTTCTGCGGCTCCGCGAGCCGGTTGATGATCACCCGGGCCACCTTGCCGAAGTCCTCGGGCAGCGACTCACGCTCGACGAGCGATGCGGCGATGAGGACCTGGTACGGCTGCAGCCCGACCGCGGCACCGGCCGTCCTGATGCCGGTGGACTCGTACTTCTCGGCGCTCCCGCTGACCAGGGTCTGCAGGATCTCGGTCGCGCTGCCGGTGGGGTCGAAGTCCCAGCTGCCGGCGGCGATCAGGCCCTCGAGCTGCCGGTTACGGTCCGGCACGTCGCGGACCTGCGACGCCGCCCAGTCCGGCACGCCGAGCGCGGTGAGGTCGGAGTCGGCGCCCGCGGCCTCGAGCTCCGCGGCGCTGATGCACTTCGGCGCGGCGCCGCCGGGCAGGCAGCTGGCCTTCGAGATCAGGGTGTAGATCCCGTTCTTGGTGGCTCCGGTGGTGACGTCCCGGGTGTCGTGCAGCTGACGGCCCTCGGAGATCACCAGAGCGCCGACCCGCGACTCCGGGTTCACCAGGGCGGTGACGGCGGCGGTGGCCGGCAGTCGGGACTCGACGGAGTAAAAGCCGGGCTGGAGCGAGGTCATCGATCCATGCTGGACCGCGGCGTTGTAGAACGCGTCGCTGCTCTTGACCACGTCCTTGGCCAGCATCTCGGCGCCGATCTGCTGCGCGGTGTCGCCGGGGTGCACCTGCACGACCACCTCGGGACCGGCCTCGCCGACAGCGTAGTCGGCCGGCAGGCCCGGGCCGCCGAAGAGCTTCTTGACGCCGAAATAGCCTATGCCGCATATCATCACGACGGCGACCAGCGACGCCAGCATCACGACTGCCCGGCCCTTGCCGCGCCGTCGGCGGTTGGCTGCCTCGCGCGCGCGGCGCGCCTCCGCGCGGCTGTTGTACACCTGGGGCTCGCCCGACCGGGTGTCGGTCACTGACCATCCTCCGTCTGTGAGTGCAGGTCCTGCGCGGCACGCAGAGCCCTGCTCCGCTGGTCCAACCATCCCTGCAGGATCGCGACGGCCGCCGCCTGGTCGATCACCGACCGTTGGCCCTTGGCCTTGACCCCGCTCTCCCGCAGTGCCCGTGACGCGGTGACCGTCGTGAAACGCTCGTCGGTCATCCGCACGGGCACCGGCGCGAGCCGATCCCGGAGCTGAGCGGCGAATGTCGAAGCCAGCCCCGCAGCACTGCCGCGCTCCCCCCGGAGGGTCTGCGGCAGACCGACAATAACCTCGACCGCCTCGTATTCCTCGACTATCGCCGCGAGTCGCTCGATGTCGGACCTGTCGGCCTTGGACTTCGCCCGCGGCACGGTCTCCACCGGCGTGGCGAGAATGCCGTCGGGATCACTGGACGCGACGCCGATCCGGACGCTGCCGACATCGACGGCGATGCGGCGGCCGCGCCCGGGGTCGTCGACCCCGGGCTGATCGGCCGCGGCCGGGTCCTCCCGACTCAACCCGCGAGCTCGGCGACGCGGGCGCGCACTGCCGAGAGCGCGGCGGGGATGCCCGACGCGTCGCTGCCCGAACCCTGAGCCATCTCGGGCTTGCCGCCGCCGCGGCCGCCGATGCTCGGTCCGAACGCGGCCACCAGGTCTCCGGCCTTGACGCCGAGGTCCTGCGCGGCCTTGTTGGCGCTCACCACGAACGGCACCTTGCCGTCGGCGGAACCGATCAGGACCACCACGGCGGGCTCGGTCCCGAACCGGCCGCGGACGTCGGTGGCGAGGGTGCGCAGGTCGTTGCCCGCGACGCCCTCCGGCGCCGCCTCGGCGACCAGCAGCAGCCCGCCGATCCGTTCGGCCCGCTCGACGAACGCGCCGGCGCCGGCCAGCACCGCGGCCGCCTTGGTCTGCTCGAGTTCCTTCTCGGCGACCTTGAGCCGCTCCACCAGCTGCTCGACGCGGCCGGGGACCTCGTCGGAGGGCACCTTCAGCGCGGTCGCGACGCCCGCGAGCAACGCCCGCTCCTTGGCCAGGTACTTGTACGAGTCCAGCCCCACGAACGCCTCGACGCGGCGGATGCCGGAGCCGACGGACGACTCGCCGAGCAGGGTGACCGGCCCGATCTGCGAGGAGTGCGCGACGTGGGTGCCGCCGCACAGCTCCATCGAGAACGGTCCGCCGATCTCCACGACCCGCACCTCGTCGCCGTAGTTCTCGCCGAAGAGCGCCATCGCGCCCATCTGCTTGGCCTTGGTCAGGTCGGTGACGAAGGTGTTGACCGGGTGGTTCGCGGCGACGGCCTCGTTGGTGACGGCCTCGATGTCCTGCTTCTGCGCCTCCGAGAGCTGACCCTGCCAGGAGAAGTCGAAGCGCAGGTAGCCCGGCTTGTTCAGCGAGCCGGCCTGAACGGCGTTGGGGCCCAGCACCTGTCGCAGCGCCGCGTGCACCATGTGGGTACCCGAGTGGCCCTGGGTGGCGCCGGCGCGCCAGTTGGCGTCGACCTGCGCGAGGACGGCGTCGCCCTCGGTGAGCTGGCCCTCCTCGACGGTGACCTTGTGCACCCACAGCTTCTTGGCGATCTTCTGCACGTCGCGCACCCGGACCTTGAGGCCCGGCGCCGTGATGACGCCGATGTCCGCGATCTGGCCGCCGGACTCCGCGTACAACGGGCTGCGGTCGAGGATGACCTCGACCTCCTGGCCGACGGTGGCCACCGGCACCCGGACGCCGCCCGAGATCAGCGCGAGGACGGACGCCTCGGTGGTGAGCTCGGCGAAGCCGGTGAACTCGGTCTCGCCGCGGTCGACGAACTCCTTGTAGACGGTGAGGTCGGCGTGCGCGTGCTTGCGGGCCTGCGCGTCGTCCTTGGCGCGCTGACGCTGCTCGGCCATCAGCGACCGGAAGCCGTCCTCGTCGACGGACAGGCCGGCCTCCGCCGCCATCTCCAGGGTCAGGTCGATCGGGAAGCCGTAGGTGTCGTGCAGGGCGAACGCCTCGCCGCCGGCGAGGACCTTCTGGCCGGCGTTCCTGACCTCGTCCGCGGCGGTCTCGAACCGCTTCTCGCCGGAGACCAGGGTGCGACGGAACGCCGCCTCCTCGCCGACGGCGACGTTGAGGATCCGCTCGAAGTCGGTGTCGAGCACCGGGTACGACGGCGCCATGGTGTCGCGGACGACGGTGATGAACTCGCGCATGCTGGGCTGCTCGGCGCCGAGCAGCTTGGCCGAGCGCACGATCCGGCGCAGCAGCCGGCGCAACACGTAGCCGCGGCCGTCGTTGCCGGGATTGACGCCGTCGGCGATCAGCATCGCGGCGGTGCGAGCGTGGTCGGCGATGACGCGGAAGCGGACGTCGTCCTCGTGGCTGCCCGCTGCGTACGGGCGACCGGTGAGCTCCTCGGCCTTGGCGATGACCGGTCGCACCAGGTCGGTCTCGTACACGTTGTCGACGCCCTGGAGGACCAGCGCGACCCGCTCGACACCCATGCCGGTGTCGATGTTCTTCTTCGGGAGCACGCCGACCGGCGCGTGACCGAGCTTCGGACTGAGCTCACCGCGAACGTCCTGCATGAACACGAGGTTCCAGATCTCGAGGTAGCGGTCCTCGTCCACGACGGGACCGCCCTCCTTGCCGAACTCGGGGCCGCGGTCGTAGTAGATCTCCGAGCACGGGCCGCCCGGACCGGGCACGCCCATGTCCCAGTAGTTGTCCTTGCCGTCGCGGAACTGGATCCGCTCCTCCGGGATCCCGGCGACGCGACGCCAGATCTCCGCGGCCTCGGGATCCTTCTCGTAGGCGGTCACCCAGATGCGCTCGGGGTCGATTCCGTACCCGCCCTGGTCCAGCGGCTTGGTGATCAGCTCCCAGGCGAGCGTGATGGCGCCCTCCTTGAAGTAGTCGCCGAACGAGAAGTTGCCCGCCATCTGGAAGAAGGTGTTGTGCCGAGTGGTGACGCCGACCTCCTCGATGTCACCGGTGCGCACACACTTCTGCACGCTCGTCGCCCGCTGGTACGGCGGGGCCTGCTGGCCGAGGAAGAACGGCTTGAACTGCACCATGCCGGCATTGACGAAGAGCAGGTTCGGGTCGTCGAAGATCAGGGAGGCGCTGGCCACCTCGGTGTGACCCGCCTTGACGAAGTGGTCGAGGAATCGCCTGCGGATCTCGTGGGTCTGCACGTCATGGTCCTTACAGATGGGACGGTGTGGGCTGCCGATGTGTCCGCTCCGGACGCGCACGGGTATGCGCGCACGCCAGTATTGCGACACCTCGGCCAACCGCCAGCCTATCGCGCGGACCCGGACACTCCGTCGCCGCCGCGGCCGGTGTCGAGTCCGCGCCCGTACCGCGACGGTGGAACACCCACCGCCGCGGTGAAATCCCGGGTGAGATGGGACTGGTCGTACCAGCCCAGGGTGAGCGCCAGCTCGGCCAGGTCGAGGCCCGGGTCCTCCTGCAGAGCGGTCATCGCGTCGAGCAGGCGGTAGCGGCGGATCAGCCAGGCCGCGGAGATGCCGACATACCGGCGCAGCAGGCGCTGCATCGTCCGATCGCTCATGGCGTGTCGCCGAGCCAACTCGGCGGACCGGACCACTCCGCGGTCGGCGGCGACGTCCTCAACGAGGGCGCGGACCCGGACGTAGTCAGGGTCCACCTCCGACGGCAACCGGGCCACGAGATGACGTTCCGCGACCGCGCACCGGCCCTCGTCGTCCTCGCAGGCGAACACCTCGTCCCGCAGACCCTCGGCGCCGCGGACGACAGTCGGCAGCGAGGCCACCGAGTCCGTGAACCGGCTCGCGTCCAGGCCGGTGAGTGCGGTGAACCCACCGGGACGGAACTTCACCCCCAGCACGCGCCCTCGCCCGGCCAGTTCGATGTCGAAACGCGTGGTGATCACGCCGTGCACCAGCACCGACGGCAACGGGTGCCCGTGCCTGACCGGCTCCTCCCCCTCCTCGAACGACAGGTGCACGGCCGGATGCGAGAGCACCGACGACTGCTCCCGCCGCGGGGTGTCCAGGGCCCATCGCACCGACCAGTAGTGCTCGACGTACGGGTCGAGGCGCGGGTCGCACGGGTAGCGGCCGAGCTGGTAGACGGACCCCACCTGGGACGGCCGGAGAATCCCCCGGCTTCCTGTCGCATCTGTCAAAGACGCCATCGGCCGAGTGTAGGCAGGCTGGGACCGTGAACACGATCCCCACGCCCGTCCCCGACGGCTACACCACCCTCACCCCGTTCCTGGTAGTCGACGGCGCCGCCGCCGCGATCGACTTCTACGTCGACGTCTTCGGCGCCCGCCTGATCTCGCGCAACGACCTGCCGGACGGCCGGATTGCGCACGCCGAGTTCGACTTCGGCACCGGCCGGCTGCAGCTGTCGGACCCGATGCCGGAATCGGGCCTGGTCGCGCCCGACCCGACCGCGCCGGTCAACCACTCGTACGTCCTCTACTGCGCCGACGTGGACCGGGTCTGGCGCACGGCGGTCGACGCCGGCGCGACGGCGTTCGAGGAGCCGTCCACCTTCGTCACCGGCGACCGCTTCGGCGCGGTGCTGGACCCGTTCGGCCATCGCTGGGCGATCATGACCCGGGTCGAGGAGGTCTCCGAGGAGGAGGCGCGCCGCCGCGTCGACGCGTGGCTGGCCGACGAGGCCGCGTCCGTCAACTCCCCCGGATGATCCGACGCAGCTTCGGAACCCGTTGCGCCAGCTCACGTTCGGCGCCGTGGCCGGTGGGTTCGTAGTAGTCGACGCCGACCAGCTCGTCCGGCGGGTACTGCTGGCCGAGGACCCCGTCCGGGTGGTTGTGCGGGTACCGGTAGCCGACGGCGTTGCCGAGCTTCTCCGCCCCGGCGTAGTGGCCGTCGCGAAGGTGCGGGGGCACCAGCCCGTCGCGGCCCTGGTTGACGTCGGCCATCGCCGCACCGAGCGCCGCGATGACGGCACCGGACTTCGGCGCGGTGGCCAGGTGGATGGTGGCCTGCGCCAACGCCAACCGGGCCTCCGGCATGCCGATCAGCTGCACGGCCTGCGCGGCGGCGGTCGCGGTCTGCAGGGCGGTCGGGTCCGCCATCCCGATGTCCTCGCTGGCGTGCACCACCAGCCGGCGGGCGATGAAGCGCGGGTCCTCCCCCGCGACGATCATCCGGGCCAGGTAGTGCAGCGCGGCGTCCACGTCGGAGCCGCGGATGGACTTGATGAACGCGCTGATCACGTCGTAGTGCTGGTCGCCGTCGCGGTCGTAGCGGACGGCGGCCTTGTCGACACTGGACTCGACGGTCTCGAGATCGAGCAACACGGGACGCACCGCGGTGCGGTCCAGCGCGGCGCCCGCCGCGGCTTCGAGCGCCGTCAACGCCCGTCGAGCGTCGCCGGCGGCGAGGCGGACGAGATGTTCGAGTGCGTCGTCGGCAATCTCGACGGATCCGCCCAGTCCCCGCTCGTCGGTGCGGGCGCGCTCGATCACGACTCGGATGTCGTCGGACGTCAGCGACTGCAACTGCAGCACGAGCGAACGCGACAACAGCGGCGAGACCACCGAGAAGGACGGGTTCTCGGTGGTCGCCCCGACCAGCAGCACGATGCGGTTCTCCACCGCAGCGAGGAGCGCGTCCTGCTGCGTCTTGGAAAACCGGTGGACCTCGTCGATGAACAGGACAGTCTGCTCGCCGTGGAGCAGCCGCCGTCGGGCCAGTTCGATGACGCCGCGCACTTCCTTGACACCGGCCGACAGCGCCGACAGCGCCTCGAACCTGCGCCCGGTGGCGCCCGAGATGAGCGACGCCAGCGTGGTCTTGCCGGTCCCGGGCGGACCGTACAGCAGCACCGACGACGCGCCGGACCCCTCGACGAGGCGACGCAGCGGGGCCCCCGGCGCCAGCAGGTGCTGCTGACCGACCACCTCCGCCAGCGTCGCCGGCCGCATCCGCACCGCGAGTGGCGCGCCCGGATTCGGCGTCGACGTTCGCGCGGGGACCGACCTGAACGGTTCGGGTGCCGACTCGGTGGCCGGAGCCTCGAACAGGCCCGTCCCGTCGCCGCCCGCGTCTGTGTCGCCGAAGAAGTCAGTCACACCCCGACGCTACTAGCCGACCCCGACGTCAACCCCCCGCCGCCGGTGCGGAGTGAGCTGGGCGACTCGGGGGTGGGAGGGCGAACATCGGGTGAACACCGCGCACATGCCCCGTTTTGAACTGGTCAAGCGTCCAGGTTTGGGGTGTGATCCCGAGGTGCCTCAATCACCCGTGCCCGAACACTCCTCCCGACCCGCTGCCGATCGCGCCGGAATGAGCCGGCGCGGACTCCTCCGCGGCTCCGCCATCGCGGCCGGCGCCGGCCTCGCCGTCTCCGTGACCGGAATGCCCGCCACCGCCACCGCCGCCGCGCCGGCCGTTGCCTTTGGGCACGGCATCGCGTCCGGCGACCCGCTCCCCGACCGCGTCATCATCTGGACTCGCGTCACGCCGTCCACCGACGCGCTTCCGGGGTCGGGTGTGGGCGAGCCGATGTCGCTGGACTGGCAGGTCGCGACCGATCCCGGCTTCACCTCCGTCGTGCGCAGCGGCACCGCCACCGCCACCGCCGAGTCCGACCACACCGCCAAGGTCGACGTCACCGGCCTCGAGCCCGCGACCGCCTACCACTACCGCTTCACCGCCCGCGGCGGCGCGGTCGGCGGCCAGGTCTCGCCCGTCGGACGCACCCTCACCGCGCCCGCCAACGATGCGGACCTGGCGCGGCTGCGGTTCGGCGTGGTGTCCTGCTCGAACTGGGAGGCCGGATTCTTCTCCGCCTACCGCCACCTCGCCCAGCGCGAGGACCTGGACGCGGTCCTGCACCTCGGTGACTACATCTACGAGTACGGCCGCGGCGAGTACGGGGGACGCAACGGTCCGGTCCGGCCCACCGACCCGGCGCACGAGATCGTCTCCCTCGCCGACTACCGGATCCGGCACGCCCAGCACAAGACCGACCCGGACCTGATGGCGCTGCACGCGCGGGTGCCGTTCATCGCGACCTGGGACGACCACGAGTCGGCCGACAACGCCTACAAGAGTGGCGCCGAGAACCACAACCCCGCCACCGAGGGCGACTGGGCCACCCGCAAGGCCAGTTCCGCGCGCGCCTACTTCGAGTGGATGCCCGTGCGGCCCACCGGGGCCGGCACCGAGGTGATGCTGTACCGGCGATTCCGGTTCGGTAACCTCGCCGAGATCTCCATGCTCGACCTGCGCACCTACCGCGACGTGCAGCCCACCGCCACCGCCGGACGCGAGGTGGACTCCCCCGACCGGACCATCACCGGCCGCGCGCAGATGGACTGGCTCACCAAGGGCATCGTGTCCTCGCCCACCCGGTGGAAGGTGGTCGGCAACCCTGTGATGATCGCACCCACCCTGGTCCCGCCGCTGGACCTCAAGACCACCAAGGCGCTCACCGATCTCATCGGAGTGCCCCAGGCGGGCATTCCCTACGGCACCGACTCGTGGGACGGCTACGCCGCCGACCGCCGCCGCCTGTACGACGCGATTGCCGCGGCGGGTGTCGACAACACGGTCTTCCTGACCGGCGACGTCCACACCTCCTGGGCCTGCGACCTTCCTCTCGACGCCGCGAACTACCCGGCGGGCCCCACGATCGGCACCGAGCTGGTGGTGCCGTCGGTGACCTCGCCGAACATGGACGACTCACTGGGGGTGCCGCCCCGCACCGCCAGCCTCGCAGTGGAGGAGGCATACAAGGCTGTCAACCGCCACATCCGGTACCTCGACTTCGACTCGCACGGATACGGCGTGTTCGAGATCGCCACCGCCGGTTCGCAAATGGACTGGTACTACATCAGCGATCCGATCGACCCCCGTGCGACCGTGCGCCATGGTGCGAGCTTCCGGGTCGCGGACGGCGCCCAGCGCGCGGTCCCGGTCGGCGCTCCGCTCGACCCCGCCTCCCACCGACCGGGCGCATGAGCGCCCGGCTGGCCCGGCGGCGAACATCGGGTGAACATCGCGCGCACAGCCCTGTTTTGAATTGAGCAGGCGTCCAGGTTCGGGGTCTGATTCCCAGGTGCCTGAATCATGCGTGCCCGAATGCTCCCCCCGACCCGACGCCGAACGCCCCGGACTGAGCCGGCGCGGACTGCTACGCGGCTCGGCCATCGCGGCCGGCGCCGGCCTCGCCGTCTCGGTGACCGGAAAGGCTGCGGCCGCAACCACGCCGGTCGTCGCGTTCGGGCACGGCGTCGCGTCCGGAGACCCGCTCCCCGACCGCGTGGTGATCTGGACCAGGGTCACGCCCGACGCCGCGGCGACACCGGGTTCCGGTGTCGGCGAGCAGGTTCCGGTGCGCTGGGAGATGGCCACGGACCCGGCCTTCGCCTCCGTGGTGCGCAGCGGCACCGCCACCGCCACCGCCGAGTCCGACCACACCGTCAAGGTGGACGTCACCGGCCTCGAGGCCGCGACCACCTACCACTTCCGCTTCACCACCCGCGGCGGCGCGGTCTCCGGCCAGGTCTCCCCCGTCGGGCGGACCCGCACCGCACCCGCGACCGACGCGGACCTGGACCGACTGCGGTTCGGCGTGGTGTCCTGCTCCAACTGGGAAGCCGGCTACTTCGCCGCCTACCGCCACCTGGCGCTGCGCGAGGACCTGGACGCCGTCATCCACCTCGGTGACTACATCTACGAGTACGGCCAGGGCGAGTACGGCGCCAGGAACGGATCCGTGCGCCTGCACGAGCCCGCACACGAGATCGTCTCCCTCGCCGACTACCGGATCCGGCACGCCCAGTACAAGACCGACCCGGACCTGGCGGCCCTGCACGCGCGCCTGCCGTTCATAGCGACCTGGGACGACCACGAGTCCGCGGACAACGCGTACAAGGCCGGTGCCGAGAACCACAACCCCGCGACCGAGGGCGACTGGGCCACCCGCAGGGCCAGTTCCGCGCAGGCCTACTTCGAGTGGATGCCCGTGCGGGTCAACGGGTCCGGCACCGAGGTGGCGCTGTACCGGCGATTCCGGTTCGGCAACCTCGCCGAGATCTCCATGCTCGACCTGCGCACCTACCGCGACGAGCAGGCGTCCCCCGGCGCGGGCTGGCGCAAGGTCGACGCCCCGGAGCGGACCATCACCGGCCGGGCCCAGATGGACTGGCTGACAAGCGGAATCGTGTCGTCGCCGACGCGGTGGAAGGTCGTCGGCAACCCGGTGATGATCGCACCCAGCCAGATCCCGCCCCTGGACACCAGGACCACCGCCGCGGTCACCGAGATGATCGGCGTGCCCGCCGCGGGCATTCCCTACGGCACCGACTCGTGGGACGGCTACACCGCCGACCGCCGGCGACTGTTCGACGCGATCGCCGGGCAGGGCGTCGACAACACGGTGTTCATCACCGGCGACATCCACTCCTCGTGGGCGTGCGACCTGCCGGTGGACGCGGCGAACTACCCGGCCGGACCGACGGTCGGCACCGAGTTCGTGGTGCCGTCGGTGACCTCACCGAACATGGACGACTCGCTGAACGTGCCGCCGCGCACGGCCAGCGTCGCGGTGGAGGAGGCCTTCAAGGCGGTCAACCGGCACATCCGGTACATCGACTTCGACTCGCACGGCTACGGGGTGTTCGAGGTGAACCGGGCCAACGCGCAGATGGACTGGTTCTACCTGTCCGACCCCACCGCCCCCCGCGCCGCCGCCACCCACGGCGCCAGCTTCCGGGTCGGGTCCGGCGAGCAGCGGACGCAGCCGGCGGCGCCTCTCGACCCGGCCGCCTACCGGCCGTAGGGCCGGCCGGGGCTCAGCCCCAGTGCCGGTCCATGGCGTCCGCCACGAGCCCGGCGTGGTCCGCCACGCCGGGCTCACCGGTCCGCCGGGCCGACACCTCGAGCGCACGCCAGCGCGCAATCAGCGCCTTGGACCGGGGCACGGACATGTGGTGTTCGCGCGCCGCGGCGATCCGGGCGTGGTCGTCGGGCAGGAACCAGTAGGTGGACAGCCAGGTCCACATCAGCTGCGCCTCGAGCAGTCCGGTCGCCAGCAGGTGGTCGTCGGCCAGCTGCGGCCACATCCCGACAACCTCGGCGCGCCAGGCGTCCACCATGGCTGCCGAACGTTCCTGGGTCAGCTCGATGCTGCACAGGCATCCCGGGAACGAGGTGAGCGCGTAGGAGAGGTCGAGGGTGGCGTCCCGGAAGCCGCCCCACTCGTAGTCCAGGAACTGCACGCCCTCGCCGTTGACGATGATGTTGTCCGGGCACAGGTCCGACGGGCTGAAGGCGCGGTAGCGGCCGCCGTTGAACAGCCGCACGGCGTGACCGGCACGGTTCGCCAACTCCGGCGGGACGGTGATGCCGAGCTCGCGCTCGATCAGACCGGGCACCTTGGGCATCGTCGCACCGACCTGCTCGGCGACACTGCTGTGGTACTTCTCCACCCCGGCCCGCCGCAGCAGCGCGGTGAAGTCCTCCTCACGGCCGACGGTGGCCGCGTGCATGCGTCCCATCGACTGGGCCATGGCCATCAGCGAGTTGGTCACCGAGGCCTCGTCGGCGCGTGCCAGCAGGCTCGCGATCGGGGTGGCGTCGCCGAGATCGGCGAGGACCAGCAGGCGGGCCGAGAGGTCGTAGGCGATAAGTTCGGGACCGGGCCGCGATTCCGTCGCGAGGGCGTTCGCGAACTGGTACGAGACCGCCTCGCGGAGGAACGCGGTGTCGACCAGCTCGCCGTCTGCGGGGCCGGCGGCCGGCGTGCCCGGTCCGTACACCGCGACGCTGCGGGCATGGGATGCGGCGGAGAGTTCCCGCACCTGCTTGATCACCAGGGTGCGGGGCAGCGAGAACGGATTCTCGGCGCACCGGACCCGCAGCACGATCGTGCGGCCACTGCCACCGAGGTCGACGGGGTCGACGAGGGTGACGGGCGCTCCGGTGCGTCGTTCGAGCAGCGCCTCGGCTGCTGTCACAACCTCAGAAACTGGGTCGGCCAATAATGCGGTCATCGCGATCCAACCTACCCGCCCTCGGCCCGATTCGGGCCGTCTAGTTCAACGCTCCGCCCACCCGCGGAGCCACATACCGGCGCGACCAGCAAAAACAGACCGGGCCGTACGATTAATCTCAAACAGGTTACGCCAGCGGGCCATCCGGCACAGACCCGGCCCGGCGGATCACCACACCCCGGTCGGGTCGCGCGCCCCGCCGATGCCGCAGCGACTGTCGCCGACGCGGGTGCAACGCCAGCACCAGCACCCCGGCGGAGACGATGCCGATCATGTTCACCGCGAGCTGGCATGCCGACAGCAACGCGACGTGCCACTGCCCCACCGTCGCGGCCACCACGGCGAATCCGGCTGCGGGCACCGTGGTCACCGAGATGAACACCCCGACCAGCGCCGCCGACTTGGAACTGACCAGCGCCAGCATCCCCGCCGAGCCCGCCAGCAGGGCCACGACCAGCGAGAACGGGCCCACCTGGTAGATGAAGTCCACCTGATGGATCCGGTCGAAGGTCTCGAGGCTCAACCAACCGGCCGCCTCCGCCGCGAGCGCCCCGACCGCGGTGACCAGCATGGCCACCGGGAAGCCGACCACCAGCGCCGCCAGCGAACGCCGGGCAAGCCGGCGTTCGCGCCGCACGATCGCGACGGCCAGCGCCGCCAGCGGGCCGAACTCGGGACCGACCACCATCGCGCCGACGATCGTCACCGGCGAGTCGGTGACCACCCCGATTGCCGCCAGCAGGCAGGCGATGGTGAGGAAGGCGAGGAAGGTCGCGTTGAGCGTCGACTCCTCCCGGGTGCGCCCGAGCAGTTCCTCCCAGACGACCGTGTCGTCGGGGTCCCCCGGCGCCAGCCGCCGCGCCTGCCTGGCGGCGTCGGAGATCACGGTGTCGAGCGGCTCGAGCGTGATGGCGCCGGTGTGCTCGAGCCCCATCGACTCGAGCGCGTCGACCACCTCGTCGGTGCACTCGCGCGCCAGGTCGGCCTGGACGGCGTCGCCCTCCGGAGAGAGCGCGCCGCCGCGCGTGAGCACGATGTGGGTTGCCCCCGGCTGCGCCCGCAGCATGGCCAGTACGTCCTCGGTTCGCGAGACCGGACTGATCACGCGCAGGTGCAGCACGGGGTCACCCGGCCGATCAGGCCTGCTCGGCCTTGCCGTCCTTCGGCTCCTTGGTCTCCTTGGACTCCGGCTTGGCGTCGATGCCCGACTCCTTGCGCTGCTGCGGCGTGATCGCCGAGGGCGCGTCGGTGAGCGGGTCGACGCCGCCGCCGGACTTCGGGAACGCGATGACCTCGCGGATCGAGTCCATGCCCGCGAGCAGGGCGGTGATCCGGTCCCAGCCGAACGCGATGCCGCCGTGCGGGGGCGCACCGTAGGCGAAGGCGTCGAGCAGGAAGCCGAACTTGTCCTCGGCCTCCTCGTGCGAGATGCCCATCACCTTGAAGACGCGTTCCTGAATGTCCTTGCGGTGGATACGGATCGAGCCGCCGCCGATCTCGTTGCCGTTGCAGACGATGTCGTAGGCGTACGCCAGTGCGGTGCCCGGCTCGGTGTCGAAGGTGTCGATCGACTCCGGCTTCGGCGAGGTGAACGCGTGGTGCACCGCGGTCCAGGCGCTGTAGCCCAGGGCCACGTCGCCGCTGGCGGTGGCGTCGGCGGTCGGCTCGAACAGCGGCGCGTCGACCACCCACAGGAACGCCCACGCGTTGGGGTCGATCAGGTCCTGCTTGCGGGCGATCTCGCCGCGCGCGGCACCGAGCAGCGCGCGCGAGGACTTGGTCGCGCCCGCGGCGAAGAAGATGCAGTCGCCGGGCTTCGCGCCGACGTGCGCGGCCAGGCCGTCACGCTCGGCGTCGGTGAGGTTCTTCGCGACCGGCCCGCCGAGGGTGCCGTCCTCGCCGACGAGGACGTACGCCAGGCCCTTGGAGCCGCGCTGCTTGGCCCACTCCTGCCACGCGTCGAGCTGCTTGCGCGGCTGGCTCGCGCCGCCGGGCATCACGACGGCGCCGACGTACTCGGCCTGGAACACCCGGAAGGTGGTCTCGGAGAAGAACTCCGCACACTCGACCAGCTCGATGTCGAACCGCAGGTCCGGCTTGTCGGAGCCGTAGCGACGCATCGCCTCGGCGTACGTCATCCGCGCGATCGGGGTGGTGATCTCGTGTCCGATCAGCTTCCAGACGTTCGTCAAGATCTCCTCGGCCAGCAGGATGACGTCGTCCTGGTTGACGAAGCTCATCTCGATGTCGAGCTGGGTGAACTCCGGCTGCCGGTCGGCGCGGAAGTCCTCGTCCCGGTAGCAGCGGGCGATCTGGTAGTACCGCTCGATGCCGCCGACCATCAGCAGCTGCTTGAACAGCTGCGGGCTCTGCGGCAGGGCGTAGAAGCTGCCGGGCTGCAGGCGCGCGGGCACCAGGAAGTCGCGGGCACCCTCGGGGGTGGAGCGGGTCAGGGTCGGGGTCTCGACCTCGACGAACTCGTGGTGCGCGAGCACCTGACGGGCCGCGGCGTTGACCTTCGAGCGCAGCCGGATCGCGTGGCCGGGACCCTCACGGCGCAGATCCAGGTAGCGGTACTTGAGGCGAGCTTCCTCGCCGGCGTTGTCGTCGAGCTGGAACGGCAGCGGGGCGCTCTCGTTGAGCACCTCGAGCTCGACCGCGTTGACCTCGATGGCGCCGGTCGGGATCTCGAAGTTCTGGTTGCCCTCGGGGCGGACCTCGACGGTGCCGGTGACCTTGACGCAGTACTCGGCGCGCAGCTTGTGCGCCTGCTCGAGCACGTCCTCACTGCGGAAGACCACCTGTGAGACGCCGGAAGCGTCGCGCAGGTCGATGAAGATCACCCCGCCGTGATCGCGCCGCCGGGCCACCCATCCGGTGAGGGTGACGGTCTGGTCGGCCTGCTCTGCTCGCAACGAGCCGGCGAGATGGGTGCGCAGCACGGGGTTCCTTTCACACACTTTCAACAGCGTTCTGTCGTCAGTGATCCTACGGAGAAGCAACACGGAAGACATAACGCACCAGAGGAATCACCCGGAGCCTTTCGCGTGCGAAGCTGTCCCCGGCGATCACAGACCCCGACAGAAAGCGGTGACCATGACCTTCAACGAGGGCGCTCAGATCACTCCGGGACGGGTCTCCGTCGGTGGCAGCGGCGGCGGTGGCCGCGGCGGCAAGGTCGCGCTCGGCGGCGGCCTCGGCGGCATCCTCGTACTCGTGCTTGCCCTGCTGTTCGGCGGCGACCCGGGGACTGCGCTGGGCAACCTCACCGGAGCCCAGGACGACGCCCAGCTGGGGACGGGTTCGCTGAGCCAGGTCGCAAACTGCAAGACCGGCGTGGACGCCAACCGCGACGTGAACTGCCGGGTTGCCCTCACCGCCGAGAGCCTCGACGCGGTGTGGGCGCAGGAGCTCGGCAAGCAGACCGGCACCCCGTACGTCATGCCCGGCGTCATGCTCTTCTCCGGCTCGGTGAACACCGGCTGCGGCAACGCGACCAGCGACGTCGGCCCGTTCTACTGCCCCGCGGACTCCACCGCCTACTTCGACACCAGCTTCTTCCAGTTGCTCGTCGACCAGTTCGGCTCCAGCGCCGGACCTCTCGCGCAGGAGTACGTCGTCGCGCACGAGATCGGCCACCACATCCAGAACCAGCTCGGCGACATCGGCCGCGCGCAGGCCGATCCGAAGGGCGCGCAGTCCGGCGCGGTCCGGACGGAGCTGCAGGCCGACTGCTATGCGGGCGTCTGGGCGCACTACGCGGACACCCTGCCCGCGCCCGGCAGCAGCGAGCCGTTCCTGAAGCCGCTGACCGAGACCGACATCCGGGACGCCCTGTCGGCCGCGTCGTCGGTGGGCGACGACCGCATCCAGCGGGCGTCGAGCGGACGCGTCAACCCCGAGGGCTGGACGCACGGTTCCTCGGATCAACGGCAGAAGTGGTTCCTCACCGGCTACAAGACCGGCAAGGTCAGCGCCTGCAACACCTACGCCGCACGGGATCTGGACAACCCGCCCGCGCTGACCCGGTAGTCGCAACCGACGAGGTCGGCTACTCGGCCAGGGGTGGCTCGTCCGGGGGTTCCGGCGGCGTCGCGGTACCTTCCGGCGGCGCCGCGGAGTCTCCCTGACCCTCGTGCACGAGGTCGTAGCGATGGCCGTAGGTCTCCACGATCGCCTGGATGACCGCGACCACCGGCACGGACACCAGCGCGCCGACCGCACCGAACAGCGACGCCCCGACGATCACCGAACCGAAGGCGACCGCCGGGTGGATCGAGACGGTCCTGGAGGTGATCCGCGGGTGCAGCACGTAGTTCTCGACCTGCTGGTAGGCGGTGCCGAACACCACCACCCACAGTCCGTCCACGGGCTGCGCCGCCGCGGCGATGATCGCGGGCAACGCGATCGCCAGGTAGGTGCCCAGCGTCGGGATGAACTGCGAGACCACGCCGGTCCAGATCGCCAGCGGCAGCCAGTACGGCACCCCTATCGCCATCAGGAAGATTCCGGTCACGACGGTGCTCACCGCGGCCAGGATCAACCTCGACACGACGTACCCGCCGGCCTTCTCGACCGAGATGCCCCACACCGTCGAGATGATCTGCTGCTGCCGGGCCGGGAACCAGCTCGAGATCGTCCGACGCATGGCCGGCCCCTCGGCGGACATGTAGAAGACGAACAGCAGCAGGGTCATCGCCTGGAACACGACGCCCAGCAGCGACGAGAGCACTCCCAGCACCCCGGGCGTGAACCGTTCCGCGAGGTCGCGGACCGTGTCCGGAGTGATCTTGATCAGGTCCTTCCCGGTCGCGAACTCGGTGCCGAAGGTCCGGTTGGCCCATTCGGTCACCCGCGAGAGCGCGTCCGGCAGCGCGGTCAGCAGCTGGGCGAGCTGGTCGACGAGCAGCGTGCCGAACACCCCCACGAACCCCACCACGAACAGGAAGAGGGCGAGGAGCACCAGGCCTGTGCCGGCGCCGCGACGCAGTCCGCGGCGTTCGAGCCAGTCCACGATCGGTTCGATGGTGACGCTGAACAGCCAGGCCAGGAACAGCAGTCCGAGGAAGCCACGCAGATTGTGGAACAGCCATCCGGACATCTGGTACGCCGCGATGGCGAGCAGCACGTAGAGGATCGCGATCCGCAACCATCGAGTGTTGGCGCGCCGGTCCACGTCGGCGGCCGGTGTCGGAACGTTCTGCCCGGTCGACTCGCTCATCGCACACTCCGTAGTCGGGTGGCTCCTCCCGTACCGCCGGAATCTACTCGCCGGGTGCGGGGAACACAGCTCGAAACCGGGGCAGCTCGGGCACCGGCCGACTCAGAACAGGGTCAGCGCGGCCGGCGCCCCGGCACCGACGAGCTCGCGCGCCGGCTGCGGCGACGCCGCCTGCCGGTGACCGTCGCGCCCGCCGAGGCCGTACTTCTCCACCAGCGGCGCCACCCGGCCGCGCAGCCACTGCTTGTACTCCGGGGTCACGTAGGCGCCGCGGCCGTAGAGCTGCCGGTACCTGCGCACCAGCGCCGGATGCTCCTGTGCGAGCCAGTTGAGGAACCAGCCGCGGGTGCTGCCGCGCAGGTGCATCGGGAAGACCGTCACCCCACTCGCGCCTGCCTCCGCCAGCGCGCCGAACAGCCCGTCCAGGTGCCGGGTGGAGTCGGTGAGGAACGGGATCACCGGCGCGACCATCACATTGCAGTCGAAGCCCGCGTCGGTGATCGCCCGGATCAGCTCCAGCCGGGCCCGCGGGGACGGGGTGCCCGGCTCGATGGACGCCTGCAGGTCCGGGTCGTGGATGGCCAGCGACACCGCGACGGAGACCGGCACCTGGCGCGCGGCCATGGTGAGCAGCGGCAGGTCCCGGCGCAGCAGGGTGCCCTTGGTCAGGATCGAGAACGGCGTGCGGGACTCCGTCAACGCGCCGATGATGCCCGGCATCAGCCGGTAGCGGCCCTCGGCCCGCTGGTACGGGTCGGTGTTGGTGCCCAGCGCCACCGGTTCGCCCTTCCAGGACCGGCGGGCCAGCTCGCGGCGCAGCACGGCCGCGATGTTCGTCTTCACCACCACCTGGCTGTCGAAGTCCGCGCCGGCGTCGAGGTCCAGGTACTCGTGGGTGGGCCTGGCAAAGCAGTACCGGCAGGCGTGGGTGCAGCCGCGAAAGGGGTTGACCGTGAACCGGAACGGCAGGGCCGAGCCCTCCGGCACCTTGTTCAGCGCCGACTTGCACAGCACCTCGTGGAAGGTGATCCCCTCGAACTCGGGGGTCTGTACGCTCCGCACCAGTCCCGCGCGCGCCAGCCCGGGAAGGGCCCCGTCGTCGTCCGACGACTGCCCGACGTCGAGAGCCTGCCCCTGCCATCGCATGGCTACAGTCGAACACTCGTTCTAGGTCAAGTCAACCCCTCGCGCCGTCGCCCTGCCCGCGGGCCCGCCGCTGGCTAGGCTTCGCCGATGAGCCCCCGCCGGTCCGCCGCGCGAACGGCCGGGACTCGTCTCGCAGCCGTCGCCGCACTGTCCCTGCTCTGCTCGACCGCACTCGCCCCGGTCGCCGGGGCGACACCGGTCCCCGACACCGCCTGCGGCACCGCGCTTTCCGACGCCGAGATGGCCACGGTCGCCGCGCTCTCCGACACCGGCACCGTCACCGCCGCCGATCCCATGGCGCGCCTCGAGGACTTCGCGTCCCGGCAGCAGCGAATCGCCGAGATCCTCGTCGCGCATCGCGACCGGCGGGGACTGTTCGGCATCGGACTCGACGCCGTCGTCCAGGCCGCGGTCATGCCGCTGCAGCGCAACCCCGCCGCGTTCGCGACGCCGACGTGGGCGCACGCGGTCAGCACGGACCTGCTGCGTCGCTACCTGGTCAACGTGCATGCGGAGTTCACCGGCGGCCCGGTCGATCCCGCCTGGCAGCGCTACTTCGCGCTCGCCTACGACTGCACGCAGTCCCCCGGCCGGGTGGCCATGGTCGGCTACAACACCCACCTGACGATCGACCTCGCGCGCGCGGTCGCTGCGACCGGCACGGCGCAGCCGAACGTGCCCGACTTCTACAAGATCGTCGACTCGATCGCCACCGACGGCGACGCGATCGTCACCAGGACGAAGGCGGTCTACGGTGCGGACCTGGGACCGCTGTGGCGCTTCTACTTCCTCGGCGAGGGCCTGGACCGGCTCGCGGGCGAGGGTGTCGCGTCCGAACTGCTGCTGCGCGCCGCCGACAGCGGCTACAACACCCTCACCCTCGCCACCGGCCTCGCCCTGCAGAACCCGCAGACCGCCCCGGCCGCGGCGGCGGAGATGGACGCCCTGTGGACCGCCGCGGACGGCGCCGTCGAAGTCCTCGCCCGCCTCGGCGGACTCTGAGACAATCGGGGCATGACTTCGGCGGTCGACCCGAAGATCCCGCACACGAGCACCGACGTCCTGGTGGTCGGTGCGGGACCTGTCGGTCTGACGGTGGCTCTCGAACTCCGGCGACACGGCGTGGACGTGATGGTCGTCGACCGACTGGCGGAGCGGGCACCGTTCGCCAAGGCGGTGGGCATCCAGCCCCGCACCCTGGAACTGTGGGACTCGATGGGCGTCGTCCGCCCCGCGCTCGACGCCGGCATCACCATGCGAGGCCAGCTGGTCTACGTCAACGGCACGCAGACCGCCCAGCTGGAACTCTCGCTGCCCGAGCAGGTGCCGTACCGCTTCCTGGCGCTGCCGCAGTACGAGACCGAAAGGGTGCTCGCCGAGGCGCTGACCGAGCGCGGCGGCCGGGTGCAACGCGGCGTCGAGTTCGCCGGGTTCACCCAGGACCACGACCACGTCGTCGCGACCGTCCACGGCCCGAGTGGCGTTTCGACCGTCGTGTGCCGGTACCTGGTCGGCTGCGACGGCGCGCACAGCCTGGTCCGCAAGGGACTCGGCGTCGGGTTCGAGGGCGACGCCTTTCCCGAGGAGTACATGCTCGCCGACGTCGAACTCGACTGGACCATGCCCGTCGGGTTCGGGGTCCGCGCGATGCACCAGCGCGACGGCGTCACCGACGACCTGCTGGTGTGCATCCCGCTGCCGGGCGAGCGCCGCTACCGGGTCTCGATGCTGGTGCCCGACGAACTCGCCACCGCGCCACCGGGATCCGGGGAGGTCGCACACGGGCTCGAGGGCGGACGGCGGCCGGAGCTGCGGCACGTGCAGGCGGTGCTGGACCGGCTGGCGCCGCAGCCGACCACCGCCTCGCGGTTGCGGTGGTCGTCGGTGTTCCGGATCAGTCACCGACTGGCGTCCTGCTACGGGGTGGGTCGGGTGTTCCTCGCCSGGGACGCCGCGCACATCCACCCGCCCACCGGCGCGCAGGGCATGAACACGGGCATCCAGGACGGCTGCAACCTCGCCTGGAAGCTCGCGTTGGCCGTGCGCGGGCAGGCCGCGGACGGACTGCTCGACAGCTACGACGCCGAACGCCGCCCGGTCGGCGAGGAGGTGGTGGGGCGCACCGTGCGGCAGGCCCGCCACGGCATCGGCGCGGACGAAACCGATCCCGCCGTCGTGATCGCCCGCGAGGCCCAGCTGCTGGTCGGCTACCCGGACAGCCCGCTCGTCGGCGCGGACCCGGCCGACGCCGCCCCCACGTCCGGACCCGCCCCCGGTCAACGGGCCCCCGACGCCACCGGCCTGACCCAGGACTGCGCCGCCGTTCCGACCCGGGTGCACGCACTGCTGCGCCACCCCGGCCACACCCTGCTGCTGTGGGCAGCCGACAGTGCGGACTGGACGACGCAACGGGCGCTGGCCGCGGCCGTCGAGCAGCAGTTCGGGTCCGCGGTGCGCACCTACGTCCTGGTCGACCCCGCCGCCGACGTCCCGGACGCCTCGGGCATCACCCTCCGCGACTCCGCGGGACACTTCGCCGCCGGGTACGGCGCCTCCGGCCGATCCGGATTCCTGGTCCGCCCGGACGGTTACCTCGGCCACCGAGCGAACGAGATCACCCTCGCCGGCCTCGCCGGAAACCTGGCCCGCACCCTGCGCTGACCCGGAACGGCCGTCGTCGGCCGGGGCGCGGCGGCGTCTCACCCGGTACGGGTGATGCGCCCGCCTGCGCACCCGAGCAGCGTCGTAGGCGCCACATCCCTGGTGCCCGGAGCACTGCATCTGCATCTGCATCTGCACGGGCATCGCATCCGAACGCACACGCGAGGAGCGAACGATGGCGGACACCAAACCCAACATCCTGGTGATCTGGGGCGACGACATCGGAATCACCAATCTCAGCTGCTACAGCGACGGGCTGATGGGTTACCGGACACCGAACATCGACCGCCTCGCCGACGAGGGCATGAAGTTCACCGACTCGTACGGCGAGCAGAGCTGCACGGCCGGACGCGCCTCGTTCATCACCGGTCAGAGCGTGTACCGCACCGGGATGAGCAAGGTGGGAATCCCGGGGGTCGACGTCGGACTGTCGGGCGAGGACCCCACCATCGCCGAACTGCTCAAGCCGCTCGGATACGCCACCGGACAGTTCGGGAAGAACCACCTCGGCGACCTCAACAAGTACCTGCCGACCGTGCACGGTTTCGACGAGTTCTTCGGCAACCTCTACCACCTCAACGCCGAGGAAGAACCCGAGCTGCCCGACTATCCCAGCGCACAGGACTACCCCAAACTGCACGAGGTGATGATGCCGCGCGGCGTCCTGCACTGCTGGGCCACCGAGGAGGACGCCGGCGAGGTCGATCAGCGTTACGGGCCGGTCGGGAAGCAACGCATCGAGGACACCGGGCCGCTGAGCAAGAAGCGGATGGAGACCATCGACGACGAGACGGTGTCCGCGGCAATCGACTTCATCACGCGGCAGAAGGAGGCGGAGACACCCTTCTTCGTGTGGATGAACACCACGCACATGCATCTGCGGACCCACACCAAACCGGAGAGCCTGGGCCAGGCCGGGCACTGGCAGTCGCCGTACCACGACACCATGATCGATCACGACAAGCACGTCGGCCGGCTGCTCGACGCGGTCGACGAGCTCGGTCTCGCCGAGGACACCATCGTCATCTACAGCACCGACAACGGCCCCCACGCCAACACCTGGCCGGACGGCGCGACCACCCCGTTCCGCAGCGAGAAGGACACGAACTGGGAGGGCGCCTTCCGCGTCCCCGAGGTGATCCGCTGGCCGGGCAGGATCCCCGCCGGGGTGGTGTCCAACGAGATCGTCCAGCACCACGACTGGCTGCCCACCTTCCTCGCCGCCGCGGGCGAGCCCGAGATCGTCGAGCAACTGAAGACCGGGCACACCGTCGGCGACAAGACATTCAAGGCGCACATCGACGGCTACAACCTGCTCCCGTACCTCACCGGTGAGGTCGAGACGTCCCCGCGGCGGGGACTGATCTACTTCTCCGACGACTGCGACGTGCTGGGCATTCGCTTCGACAACTGGAAGATCGTGTTCATGGAGCAGCGGGCGCAGGGCACCCTCGGGCTGTGGGCGGAGCCGTTCACGGCCCTGCGGGTGCCGAAGGTGTTCAACCTGCGCACCGATCCGTTCGAGCGGGCCGACATCACCTCGAACACCTACTGGGACTGGTTCCTCGACCACGACTACATCGCCATCTACGGCACGTTCATCACCAGTCAGTTCCTCGAGACGTTCAAGGAGTTTCCCCCGCGGCAGGAGCCGGCCAGCTTCACCATCGACCACGCGGTGGCCAAGCTGCACGCCTTCCTGGCGAAGGACTGACGCGGTGGGTAACGACCTGGGCTCCTGGGCGGACGGACCGACCCGATCCGCGATCGTCGACTTCGTCGAACGGGTCACCGCCGCGGGCGGACCGGACTTCGTCGAACCCGCGGACCGGGTGGCCGTCTTCGACAACGACGGCACCCTCTGGTGCGAGAAGCCGATGCCCGTCCAGCTCGACTTCACCGTCCGGCGTTTCGCCGAGATGGCCGCGGCCGATCCCGCCCTCCAGCAGAAGCAACCCTGGAAGGCGGCCCACGAGCACGACCTCCACTGGCTCGGCGCGGCGATGGTCAAGCACTACCGGGGCGACGACGACGACCTGAAACTGCTGATGGGCGCGGTCACCGAGGCGTTCGATTCCGTCACGGTCGAGAACTACGACGCTCGGGTCCGGGCCTTCTTCGACGGCGCGGACCACCCCACGCTCGGCCGCCCCTACCGCGGCTGCGGATACGCGCCGATGGTCGAGTTGTTGYGCTACCTCGAGGCGAACGGCTTCGCGAACTACATCGCCTCCGGCGGCGACCGCGACTTCATGAGACCGGTCGCCGGYCGGCTCTACGGGGTGCCGCCGGAACGCATCATCGGCAGCGCCCTCGGCCTCTCGTACCGCGAGGGTGCGGACGCGACGGACCTGCTCTACAAGGCCGCGATGGACTTCTTCGACGACGGACCGGAGAAGCCGATCCGGATCTGGAGCCGGATCGGGCGGCGGCCGATCCTGTCGGTCGGCAACTCCAACGGCGACCTGCCGATGCTCGCGTTCTCCGGGCAGCCAGACCGCCCCGCCCTGCGGATGCTGATCCTGCACGACGACGCCGACCGCGAATTCGACTACGTCGCAGGCGCCGAGGAGGCCCTCGATCACGCACGGGAGAGGGACTGGACCGTGGTAAGCATGAAGCACGACTGGACCAACGTCTTCTCGTCGGCCGTCACCTGATCAGGGGAAGAAGGGAAGGCTTCGTTGGAAACGCAGACCGTCTCCGAGGTCCGGCACATCCCGTCCCAGACCTTCACCATGGGCTCGGATCGGCACTACCGGGAAGAAGGCCCGTCGCATCGGGTGGCGGTCGACGCGTTCGCCATCGAGACCCACCAGGTCACCACCGAGCAGTTCGCCCGATTCGTCCGGGACACCGGGTATCTCACGGTCGCCGAACGCCCGCTCGACCCCGCCGACTTTCCCGGGGCGCCCGCGGAGAACCTGCAACCGGGGTCGATGGTGTTCACCCCGACGCCGGGCCCGGTCGACCTCCGTCACCTCAGCCAGTGGTGGACCTGGACCGTCGGCGCGTCCTGGCGCCGCCCCACCGGTCCGGCGTCCACCACGGCCGGCCGCGAGCGGCATCCCGTCGTCCATGTCGCCCACGAGGATGCGGCGGCCTACGCCCGGTGGGCCGGCCGGTCACTGCCCACCGAGGCGCAGTGGGAGGCCGCCGCCCGGGGCGGCCTCGACCACACCGACTTCACCTGGGGCGACGCCCCCGAGCCCGAATCAGCTGCGCTGGCGAACTATTGGCACGGGGACTTTCCGTGGCGGGCCGAGCCGGGCTACGGCGCCACGACCGTCGTCGGCAGCTTCGCGTCGAACGGGTACGGCCTGTACGACATGGCGGGCAACGTGTGGGAGTGGACCGCGGACTGGTACTCGGACCGGCACCCCGACACCGCGGAGTCGTGCTGCGCGCCGAGAAACCCCCGCGGGCCCGACATGTCGCAGAGCTTCGACAGCCGCCAGCCCCAGTTCCAGGTGCCCCGCAAGGTGATCAAGGGTGGCTCGTTCCTGTGCGCCGACAGCTACTGCCGGCGGTACCGTCCCGCGGCGCGTCGGCCGCAGATGGTCGACACCGGCATGAGCCACATCGGGTTCCGCTGCGTCGCCGCCGTTCCCGGTTCATAGCAGAACCACCACGGCGACGAGCGCCAGCAGGGTGACGATGGTCGTCGTGGCGATCGCGGCGAAGGTGGCGGGTGCGAATTGCCCTGACTCGAGCTGCCGGTCGACGGCCCGGTACCGGAGGGTGCCGTAGGCGGACACCAGGAGTCCCGCGCCCATCAGGATGAGCCCGGCCGCGACGGCGTGGCCGCCGCGGTCCGGCGCAAATTTCGCCACCGCGACACCGAGAGCGGCGACGCTGATGCCGGTGCGATGCCATGCGAGGTAGGTTCGCTCGTTCGCGAGGTGGTCGCGAGCCGTGCTTCCGGCATTCGGGCGGGTGGGGCCGAAGATGTCCGGCCGGCGAACTCGTCGACCACGATGCTCGCCTCGTCGAGTCACCCCTCAACAATGGCAGGCGCGCGGTCACCCGTCGAGTGTCGCGACCGGCCCCGGACCGTCGGGCCCGTCGACGATCGCCTGCACCAGTGCCCCGTATCGCTCGATCAGCTCCTCGCGGGCGATGACCTCGGGGCCGAGCAGCCCCATCGTCCGCGTCCCGCCCGCCAGTCCCAGCAGTGCGGCGAGCACCAGGTGTGAGCGCACCTGGGCGTCGGACCGGTCGCCGATGCGCTCGGCGATGGCGGCGACGTAGCGGCGCTCGTAGTCTGCCCGCGCCGCATCCTGGTCCTCGGACTCGTGGATCAGCAGCAGCACGGTCGCCAGGGGGTCGGGCGCGTCGCTGTCGCGTCGCTCGACCAGACGGCGAACGAGCCCGTACCCCACCGGTTCCCGGGCGCCCTCCCCCGCGTCGAGGGTCGGCTCGGACGGGTCCGCGGCGGCCAGCAGCGCGGCCTTGCTGCCCATCAGTTTCATCACCATCGCGGGCGAGCACCCGGCCCGGGCGGCGATGTCCTTGATCGTGGTCGCGGTGTAGCCGCGCCGGCCGAACAGTTCCCGGGCTGCGGCCACCACCGCGTCCCGGGTCGTCGCTCCGCTCACGGGGCTCGCACCGCCTCCAGGTCCTCGGCCAGGTCGACGTCGATTGTCGCCGACTGCGCCAGCACGAAGATCTGGCGGGTGCTGGTGCACCGACTGCCCGGCTCGAGCGCGGTGAACAGGTAGCGGCCGGTGGGTGGCAGCGCCAACTCGTACCGGCCGTCGTCGTTGCAACGCGTGGACGCGACGAACTCCCCGGTGGTCTTGGCCAGGGTCACCACGGCCGCCGTCGCGGGCAGCCCGCCCGCGCTCACCCGTCCGCACAACCGGAGCCGCTCCGCGAGCACCACGCTCTGGCGGGTGCGAGATTCGTCGAACTCGAGCACCTGCGACCGGGGCGCCCACCCGTCGGCGCTGGCGACCACCAGATACGGACCCGGCGCGGGCAGCACCACCGAGAACTCACCCGTGTTGTCGGCGCGACTCCAGTCGACCGGCTCGCCGCTCGTGCGGAACACCGACACGACCGCGTGCCGAATGGGCTGCAGGTCGGCATGGAGGACGGATCCGGTGACGACCAGTTCCTCGGGTGCACCAACAGCATCGGCCGTAATCGGGGCGACAACCGGCGCCGGCTGCTGCCGTGGGATGAAGGCGGCGACGAGCGCGGACGCGACACCGGCGACGGCGGCCATCGCGAAGATGACCTTGAACGCGCCGAGCGCGGGGAACACCTGTCCGGCCACCTCCACGGTGACGGCGGTGAGGACCGCGGAGATGACGGCGCTCGAGATCGAGGTGCCCACCGAGCGCAGCAGCGCGTTGAGGCCGTTCGCGGACGCGGTCTCGGTGATCGGCACCGACCCCATGATCAGCATCGGCATCGACGCGTAGGCGATGGCGGTGCCGGTGGTCACCAGCATGGCGCCGGCGACGATCAGCGGAACCGAACCGGTGAGGAAGATGCGCAGTGTGTACGCGACGGCGAGCACCAGGCCACCGAGGACCAGCGTGCGCTTCGCGCCAACCCTGCCGATCAGCCGGCCCGCGACGGGCGAGACGGCGACCATCATCAGTCCGGCGGGCATCATGCACAGTCCGGCGACCATCGCCGTCATCCCGTGTCCGTACCCGGTGACGGTGCTGACCTCGAGCTGTTGCGTCGTCGACAGCATGTTGGCGTACATGGAGATTCCGACCAGCAGCGCGCTGATGTTGGTCAGCAGCACCGGCCGGCGTGCGGAGGTGCGCAGGTCCACCATCGGCTGGTTGACGCGCAGCTCGTAGGGGAACCACGCGGCGAAGGCGACCAGCGAGACCACCAACGCCAGGATCGTCGGCTCACTGGCCCAGCCCCAGGCGCCGCCCTTGGAAATGCCCAGCAGCAGCGCGGTCAACGCCACGGACAGCAGCACCGCGCCGCCGTAGTCGAAGCGACCGGGGGTGCGCACCGGCGACTCGGGCACGACGACGAGCACCGCGATCAGCAGCGCCACGCCCGACGCCGCGGACAGCCAGAAGATCGACTGCCAGCCGAAGTGCTCGTACGCCAGCCCGGACAGCGGCAGCCCGAACGCGGATCCGATGCCGAGGGTCGCACTCATCATCGCCGTGGCACCGGCGACCTTCGACTTGGGCAGCTCGTCGCGCAGGATGCCGATGCCCACCGGCACCAGCGCCGACGCGAATCCCTGCAGGCCGCGGCCGACGAGCATCGCCGGGAACGTGGCACCCACCGCGGCGATCACCGACCCCAGCACCATCGTCAGCAGCGAGACGACCATCATCCGGCGCTTGCCGAACATGTCCGCCAGCCGCGAGACGATCGGTGTCGCCACCGCCGCGGTCAGCAGCGTCGCGGTGACCAGCCAGGACGCGCTGGCGTAGTCGATGCCGAGGATCCCGGGAAAGTCCGCGAGCAACGGGATGATCAGGGTCTGCTGCAGCGCGACGACGGTGCCGGACATGCACAGCACGGTGACCAGCACGGTGCTCGACGTCCGGCCCGTCGCCTGTTTCGAATGGGTCGACACGGGGTACTCCAGGGGCCAGCGGTGAATGGGCGTTCACCGCCGAGTGAACAGGCATTCACCCCTCCCGCGCAAGCCGGACATTTCGCCCCGTACCGTCAGGCCGCCACCTCGCCGGGGGCGCTCGACGGCGGGGTGCGGGCGAACTCCCCTGCCGCCGACCAGGCCTCGCGCTCCGCGCCGAACGCCGCGGCCTGGTCGGCCCGGAACCCGGCGATCGACTCGGCGTTCTCGGCAACGAACCGCTCGTGCTCGGCGAGCGAGAAGGTGCCATCGGTGATCTGGACCCCGCCGGGCCCGCCCGCCGCGGTCTCGGCGCGCAGTTCGAGCAACTCGTCGGGTTCGACCGGGTACCAGGAGATCCGGTCGAAGAAGCGCAGCAGCCAGGGCGTGCCGTCCTCGAACGGCCCCGACCGCTCCGGGTGCCGGTGGTTCCACACCTGGGTGGTGCGACCGACGAACTGGTAGCCACCGGGCCCCTCCATCCCGTAGACGCACAGGTAGGCCCCGCCGATCCCGACCGCGTTCTCGGGCGTCCAGGTGCGCGCCGGGTTGTACTTGGTGGTCACCAGGCGGTGCCGCGGGTCGAGCGGCGTGGCCACCGGCGCGCCCAGGTAGACGTCGCCGAGGCCGAGCACCAGGTACTGCGCGCCGAACACGGTGTCGAACACGTCGGCCACCGAGTCCAATCCGTTCATCCGCCTGATGAACTCGATGTTCCAGGGGCACCACGGGGCGTCCGCGCGCACGCCGTTCATGTACCGCTTGATGGCCTCGCGGGTGGACGGGTCGTCCCAGGACAGCGGCATCCGGACCTCCCTGCTGGGCACCACCAGCTCCGACAGGTCCGGCAGCTGGTCCTCTGCCTCGGCCAGCAGGCCCATCAGTTTGGGCACCGGCAGCACGTCGGGGTCGACGCGCACCTGCAGGGACCGGATCCCGGGTGTCAGGTCGAGCAGGCCGGCGGGCTTCTCGGCGTCGAGCCGTTGGTGCAGGGCGTGTGCCCGCGCCCGCAGCGCCAGGTCGAGGGTCATGTCGCCGTACTCGACGAGCACGTTGTCGTCGCCGGAGCGGCGGTAGGTGACGGCGGTGGCGCCGTCGCGGCGGGCGATCACCCCGTCGTCGCCGTCGCCGCCCGCCCCGAACACGGCGGGCAGGCTGGCCCGCCGGCCCAGTCCCAGTTGGCGTTTCGAGGCGGCGCGCTCCGCGCGGATCGGCACGAAGCGGACCGTGTCGCCGGGGCTGAGCTGGCCGAGCTTCCAGCGTTCGGCCGAGACCACGGTGACCGGGCAGACGAATCCGCCGACGCTCGGGCCGTCGGGGCCCAGCAGGATCGGGGTGTCCCCGGTGAAGTCGAGGGCGCCGACGGAGTAGGCGTTGTCGTGGATGTTGGACGGGTGCAGGCCGGCCTCGCCGCCGTCGCCGCGGGCCCAGTCCGGCTGCGGCCCGACCAGTCGGACGCCGGTGCGGTCGGAGTTGAAGTGCACCTGGTAGTCGGTCCGGTACAGGGTGTCGATGTCCTTGCGGGTGAAGAACTCCGGCGCCCCGTGCGGGCCCTCGGTGACGGCGATCTCCCAGCGTCCGCCGATGACCGGGCGGTGTTCCATCGGAACCGGTTGCGCGGCGCCGGGGTTCGCACTCCCCTCGCCGCAGCGCAGCACGTCACCCTCGCTCAGGGTCCGTCCCTCGTGGCCGCCGAACCTGCCGAGCGTGAACGTCGCACCGCTGCCGAGGTAGTCGGGCACGGTGAGGCCGCCGCGCACCAGCACGTAGATCCGCAGGCCGGGCCCGGACGCCGCGCCCACGTCCAGGACCCCGCCCGCCGGCACCTCCACCGGCGCCCACGACCGCACCGGCCGTCCGTCGACCCGGACGCTCGCGGGGGCGCCGGTGACGCAGACGGTGGTGGCCTCGTCGAATCGCAGGGCGGGGCCGGCCATCGCGGACTCGAGTCCGGCGGCGCCCTCGTCGTTGCCGAGCGCGACGTTGCCGAGCCGGAACGACAGGTCGTCCATCGGACCCGACGGCGGCACCCCGATCTGCCAGTAGCCGACGCGGCCGGGCCAGTCCTGGACGGTGGTGAGCATGCCCGGACGCTGGACAGTGACGGTGTTGCAGCGGCCGTCTCCGCCGGCGGGGCTCATCACGACACCTCCGGCCGGGTGACGATCATCCGCACCTCGGTGGGGTCGAATCCGTTGCAGGGGTTGTTGACCTGCGGGCAGTTCGACACCAGGACCAGGGTGTCGACCTCCGCCCGCACCGCCAGTCGCTTGCCGGGCGCGGACAGCCCGTCCACGATGCCGAGGGTGCCGTCCGCGTCCACCGGCACGTTCATGAAGAAGTTGATGTTGGAGACCAGGTCCCGCTTGCCCAGGCCCCACTTGGCGCCCTCGATCAGGAAGTTCTCCACGCAGGCGTGCTGGTGCCGGGTGTGGTGCCCGTACCGCAGCGTGTTCGACTCCTGCGAGCAGGCACCGCCCACGGTGTCGTGGCTGCCCACCTCGTCCGCGACCAGAGTCATCAGGGCGGTGCCGTCGTCGGACCGCAGCACGCTGCCGGTGGTGAGGAACAGGTTGCGCTGCGCCGCAACCG
>NZ_JBFUJP010000018.1:0-73658 GCF_056401315.1 Rhodococcus sp. P4_F5
CGACGAGCACCCGGCCCTCGCGCCGGGTGCCGGCCAGTCGGTCGCCGCGCGCGGACCGGCCGACGATCGCCGGGCCGAGCAGCAGCCCGACCGTCGCGGACGCCAGCAGGACCAGGTCGTGCAGGTGCCCGCTGAACAGTGCGAGGGTGAGCAGCAGCGCGAACAGCCCCACCCGGACACGGCGACGCCAGAGCGTGTTCATCGCCGAACTGGCCACCAGCACGACGCCGACCACCCAGGTGCTCGGGCCGACCGCGACGCCGATGTGCAGTCGCAGCCCCCAGTCCCAGTCGACCTGCCGCACCAGCACCGCCACCCCGAGGGCGACCGCCGTGCCGAGCACCTGGGTGGAAAGGGCCGCGACGGCGAACCGCCGCGAGCCGATCCGGTGCTCGAGCGGCGCGGCCACCAGCACCACGAGCACCGTCGTCGCCAGGTAGCCGACGACGCCGTCGGCCCACAGCCCGGAGGTCAGCGTCACCCACAGCCGGCCCTCCTGCAGCGCGACCACTCCCGCGGCGAAGTGCCGGTCGACGAGCTGCGACGGCCCCGACACGACGCTGGACGTGGCCAGCCCCAGGACCCAGATGCCGACCAGCAGCCCGAGGCTGACCGGCGCACCGGACGCCCCGGACCGGGCCAGGTCCGCCAGCCGCCGGGCCTGTCGGCCGGGGGCGGACGCCGCGACGCTCACGCGGTCGAGTCCGCTCACGAGGTCAGACCCAGCCGCTGTGCGAGCCAGCCGAGCTGACCCTCGAGCCCGGCCGACCAGACGGCAAAGCTGTGCCCGCCGGGCACCTCGACATATCGCACGTCCATGCCCGCCTTCCGTGCCGCCTCGTAGACCTTCCGCTGCCCGGGCTTGAAGTCCCGGTCGTCGCCGCCGACCACGAACACGCCCGCGGAGTCGGGGTACGCGTGGGCGGCCAGCAGGTCCAGCGGGTTCACCGCGGCGAACTTCGCCGCGTCGCCGCCGAACGCGGCGGCGAGGGTGCGGTCGCGGTCGCCGAGGGTGGGTTCCTCCTGCCCGGACAGGTCGAGGAACGTCGGGTAGCGCTGCGGGTGGTTGGTCGCCATCTGCAGCGCGCAGGTGCCGCCGTAGGACAGGCCGCCGATCGCCCAGGCGCGCGGATCCGCGTTCACCTGCAGGTGCGAGGTCACCCAGTCGGGCACGTCCTGGGCCAGGTAGGTCGCGACGTTGCCGAGGCTCGAGTCCACGCACAGCGGATTGCCGAACTGCGATCCGGTGGCGTCGGCGACCACCACAACCGGGGCGAGGCCGCCGTGTGCGGCCGCGAAGTTGTTCATCGTCTGCACCAGCTTGCCGCCGGCCAGCCAGTCCTGGGGCGAGCCGGGCTGCCCGGCGAGCAGGACCAGCACCGGCAGTACGGGCCGAGGGTCGGTGAAGTAGGCGGGCGGCAGGTAGACGACGGCGTCCCGGGCCCCGAAACCCGAGACGGTGCCCGGGATCGGCGCCGTGACGACGCGGCCGCCGGACGGCAGGTCCGCGGGCGGCTGCCACACCGACGCGAGCGGGGTCCCGGTCACCGGCTCGGGGGTCGGCGGCGGCACGTCGGCGAGGGCGATCCGGTTCGGGTCGGGCAGGCCCAGCGCGTCCCGCACGGTGGGGTAGGCGTCGAAGACGAGGTTCACCTGGGCCGCGGACACCGCGACCACCGCGACGGCGGCCAGGACGGCGACCGCCGAGCGCCGCAGCCGCCGGTCCGTGGCCACTCGCACCCCCGCCAGCAGCAGCGCCCACGCCCCGAACCCGATCCAGACGTAGATCTGGGTCTCGATCGGGTCCGGGAACGGCCGCCACCACCGCTCCACGACCACCCAGCCCACCAGGGTCAGCGCCAGGGCGACGGTGGCCGTGATCGGGACTGCGAGCCTGCGGTAGCGCCGTGTGTCGGCGGTCGGCGCGAACAGCAGCCACAGGCCGCCGACCACGCCGAGCG
Organism: Rhodococcus sp. P4_F5; assembly: GCF_056401315.1. Taxonomy (NCBI): domain Bacteria; kingdom Bacillati; phylum Actinomycetota; class Actinomycetes; order Mycobacteriales; family Nocardiaceae; genus Rhodococcus; species Rhodococcus sp. P4_F5. Next base: position 1,962 of record NZ_JBFUJP010000018.1, read on the forward strand.
CGGCGAGAATCCACGGGATCGGACCGGAGATCAGTGACGTGCGCCACAGCCAGTCCACAATCTTCCCCCTTCGGCGGGTGTGACCTGCACAATATGCGGCGCCGACACGTGCCGCGCCCTCAACACCTTTACACCGCAATAGTTACTACTGCGAGTAGTACGCATTTGCGTCGGACGGTCCGTAGACTGGTCCCATGGCAGGCCTTGGTGAACTCGAACGAGCAGTGATGGACCACCTGTGGTCCAGTACCGAACCCCAGACCGTGCGGCAGGTGCACGAAGCCCTGGCCGCCCGGCGGGAACTCGCGTACACGACCGTGATGACGGTCCTGCAGCGTCTCGCGAAGAAGCATCTGGTGACCCAGCAGCGCGACGACCGTGCCCACCGGTACGCACCCGTGCACGGCCGCGACGAACTGGTCGCGAGCCTGATGGTCGACGCCCTCAAGCAGGCCGACGAGTCCCAGGGCCGCGCCGCCGCACTGGTGCACTTCGTCGGGCAGGTCAACGCCGACGAGGCCGCGGCACTGCGCGAGGCCCTCGCCGCACTCGAGGCCTCGGACGCCGCCAAGCGCGGACTCAGGAGCGTGCCAACGGGGACCGACCGCGCCAGCTGACCGCGCATGTCCGATGATGGGTAGGTCATGAACCCCACCACCGCGCTGGCGTTTGCCCTGACGGCCCTGCTCCTCGCCGGTCCGGTACCCGCCGTCCTCGCCCGTGCCGCCTGGCCGTACCGGGCGCCCCGCGCTGCCCTCGTGCTCTGGCAGGCGATCGCGCTGGCCGCCGTGCTGTCGGCCTTCAGTTCCGGCCTGGCGATCGCCTCGCGGCTGCTGGTCCCCGGACCGGACGGCCGCCCGACCACCGCACCGCTGGAGGAGATCGACGCGCTCGGCATGCCGTTGTGGCTGCTGTACGTGGTGGTCTTCGCGATCACCCTGTTCATCGGCGCCCGGCTGATCTTCTCGATCGCCTCGGTGGCGGTCCGCACCCGACGCCGGCGCGCGCGGCACCGGATGCTGGTGGACCTGCTGGACCGACGCGACCCCGAGCGCAGCCGCACCTCCAACCTGCGGGTGATCGAGTCCGCCGAGCCGATCGCCTACTGCCTCCCCGGGCTGCGGCAGCGGGTGGTGCTCAGCGAAGGCACCCTGGCGAACCTGAGCCGCGACGAGGTCAAGGCGATCCTGATGCACGAGCGCTCGCACCTGCGGGCGCGGCACGACCTGGTCCTCGAGGCCTTCACCGCGGTCAACACGGCCTTCCCGCTCGTGGTGCGCAGCAAGTCCGCGCTCGGCTGCGTGCAACTGCTGGTGGAGATGCTCGCCGACGACTCCGCGGTCCGGGTCACCGGCCCCACTCCCCTGGCCCGCGCCCTGGTCGCGTGCGCCGGGTCCAGCACCCCGGTGGGCGCGATGGCCGCCGGGGGCCCGCACACCCTCACCCGCATCCAACGGCTCTCCGACACCGAGTCCGCCACCTCGATCGCGATCGCCGCGTACCTCGCCTCCGTGGCCATCCTCGTGGTGCCGACCGTCGCGGTGGCAGCACCCTGGCTTACCGAACTGAGCCGACTTTTCAACGTGTGAATGCCATCTTCGGCCGGCAGTAGTCCACGTCACAACACCTCTGACGTGTAGTTTTTCCTTTTCTGCCGTACAGTGGACAGCGGCCGCACACGTGGCCCGATTCGACAATCGATCGAATCCGCTAATTTTCAGGCACTAGCCATTCACTCCGAGCCCGCCATATTGGCCAGGTTCGGCAGGCATGACGTGCCAGGCTCGTCTCTTTGCGTGCTGCATGACAGCTCGCGCTCCGCGACGCGCCCGATGTCCGGAGAGGTATCCGCGTGACCAACGCTGTCCAAATGTCTTCTGCTGCCCAAGATGAGGCCGCAGTTCCCACCCCCGACGAGGCCGTCACCGTCGCAGCCCCCGAGGCTGCCGCCGACGAGGCCGCCACCGTCACCTTCGCCGAGATCGGCCTGCCCGCGGCGGTCGTCACCGCGCTCGCCAAGAACGGCATCACCGTGCCGTCCCCCATTCAGGCCATGGCCGTCCCGGACGCCATCGCCGGCCGAAATGTGCTCGGCCGCGCGCAGACCGGCTCCGGCAAGACCCTCGCCTTCGGCCTCCCGATGCTGGCCCGCCTCTCCCAGCACGAAGACCGCCCCGCCGCCAAGCGCCCCCGCGCCCTGGTCCTGGTCCCCACCCGTGAGCTCGCGATCCAGGTCGTCGACTCGCTGTACCCGTACGCCTCCGCGGTCGGCGTGAACGTGCGCGCCGCCGTCGGCGGTATGCCGTTCACCAAGCAGGTCGAGCAGCTGCGCCGCGGCGTCGACATCCTCGTCGCCACCCCGGGCCGCCTCGGCGACCACCTGCGGCAGGGCACCTGCATCCTCGACGAGGTCGAGATCACCGCCCTCGACGAGGCCGACCAGATGGCCGACATGGGCTTCCTGCCCGAGGTCCGCTCCATCCTCGACGCGACCCGCGCCGACGGTCAGCGCCTGCTGTTCTCGGCCACCCTCGACCGCGAGGTGCAGTCGCTGGTCCGCCAGTTCCTGGCCGACCACGTCACGCACTCGACCGAGGACGGCAAGGCCAGCGTCGACACCATGGAGCACTACGTGCTGCTGGTCGAGCGCGGCCAGAAGGACGTCGTGCTCGCCGAGATCGGCGCCCGCGAGGGCCGCACCATCATGTTCGCCCGCACCAAGCTGGGCTGCGAGGGCATCACCGACCGCCTGCGCGCGGTGGGCATCCCCGCCGAGTCGCTGCACGGCGGCAAGGCCCAGAACCAGCGCACCCGGGTCCTGGACCGGTTCAAGACCGGCCGCACCCCGGTGCTGGTCGCCACCGACGTCGCTGCCCGCGGCATCCACGTCGACGGCATCGACCTGGTCGTGCACGTCGACCCGCCGGCCGACCACAAGGACTACCTGCACCGCGCCGGGCGCACCGCCCGCGCCGGCGAGAAGGGCACCGTCGTCGCCATCGTGCTGCCGAACCAGCGTCGCCTGGTCCGCAAGCTCACCGGCATGGCCGGTGTCGACGCGACCGCCGTGAACGTCGCCCCGGGTTCGGAGGAACTGGCCAACATCACCGGCGCGAAGGCGCCGAGCGGTGAGCCGGTGCGCGAGCCGGCCTTCAAGAACGACCGCCGTGAGCGTTCGTTCGGTGACCGTCCCCGTCGTGACGGCGGCGGCTACCGCGGCAACAACGACAGCGGCGGCTACCGCGGTGATCGCCCGCAGCGCAGCTTCGGTGACCGCCCGCAACGGTCCGAGGGCGGCTACCGCGGCAACAGCGAGAACCGTTCCTACGGCGACCGCCCCCAGCGCACCGAAGGTGGCTACCGCGGCAACAGCGAGAACCGTTCCTACGGCGACCGCCCGCAGCGCACCGAAGGTGGCTACCGCGGCAACAGCGAGAACCGTTCCTACGGCGACCGTCCCCAGCGCACCGAGGGCGGCTACCGCGGCAACAGCGAGAACCGTTCCTACGGCGACCGTCCCCAGCGGTCCGAAGGTGGCTACCGCGGCAACAGCGAGAACCGTTCCTACGGCGACCGCCCGCAGCGCACCGAGGGCGGCTACCGCGGCAACAGCGACCGCCCCCAGCGGTCCGAAGGTGGCTACCGCGGCAACAGCGAGAACCGTTCCTACGGCGACCGCCCGCAGCGCACCGAAGGTGGCTACCGCGGCAACAGCGAGAACCGTTCCTACGGCGACCGTCCCCAGCGCACCGAGGGCGGCTACCGCGGCAACAGCGACCGCCCCCAGCGGTCCGAAGGCGGCTACCGCGGCAACAACGACCGCAGCGGCGCGAGTGCCGGCGCCGGTCAGTCGGGCGGCTTCCGCAGCCGCACCGAGCGTCGCTCGTACGACGGATTCGACGGCCCGCAGCGCGATCGCTGACCCCGAAGCCTGACTTCAACCAACACCGACAGCGCCGCCGTCTGCCCAGTGCAGGCGGCGGCGCTGTCGCGTGTGTGGGCGCCGTCCACCACACGCGTGAGCGGCCCGCCCATTTCACACGACGAGACCTCAACTTTCGTTCACGCGACGGGCAGGGAAAGCTGTAGCCCATGACCGACAACAACTCCTCGACAGCCCGCGCCCAGATCGGCGTCACCGGACTCGCGGTGATGGGCTCGAACATCGCCCGCAACTTCGCCCGCCACGGCCACACGGTGGCACTGCACAACCGCAGCGTCGCCAAGACCGACGCGCTGATCGCCGAACACGGCGGCGACGGCGACTTCGTCCGCACCGAGACCGTCGAGGAGTTCGTCGCCGCGCTGCAGAAGCCGCGCCGCGTGCTCATCATGGTCAAGGCCGGCGAGGCCACCGACGCGGTGATCGAGGAGCTGGCCGCCGCGATGGAGACCGGCGACATCATCATCGACGGCGGAAACGCCTTGTACACGGACACGATTCGACGCGAGGCGTCGCTGCGCGAGCGCGGCCTGCACTTCGTCGGCGCCGGCATCTCGGGCGGCGAGGAGGGCGCGCTCAACGGCCCGTCGATCATGCCGGGCGGGCCGAAGGAGTCCTACGAGTCCCTCGGACCGCTGCTCGAGTCGGTGGCCGCGGTCGTCGACGGCACCCCCTGCTGCACCCACATCGGCCCCGACGGCGCCGGGCACTTCGTCAAGATGGTGCACAACGGCATCGAGTACGCCGACATGCAGCTCATCGGCGAGGCCTACAACCTCTTCCGCGACGCGCTGGGCCTCGACGCCGGCGAGATCGCCGACGTGTTCACCGAGTGGAACGCCGGGACCCTCGAGTCCTACCTGATCGAGATCACCGCCGAGGTGCTCCGTCAGAAGGACGCCAAGACCGGCCAGCCGCTGGTGGACGTGATCGTCGACGCCGCCGAGCAGAAGGGCACCGGCCGCTGGACGGTCAAGTCCGCGCTCGACCTGGGTGTCCCGGTCACCGGCATCGCCGAGGCCGTCTTCGCCCGCGCGCTGTCCGGCTCGCGGACCCAGCGTGCAGCCGCCCAGGCGCAGGGCCTGGCGGCCGGCACCCTCGGCGACAAGCCGACCGACGTCGCCCAGTTCACCGAGGACATCCGCGCGGCCCTCTACGCGTCGAAGATCGTCGCGTACGCCCAGGGCTTCGACCAGATCGCCGCCGGCAGCGCCGAGTACAACTGGGACCTGAAGCCGGCCGACCTCGCCACCATCTGGCGCGGCGGCTGCATCATCCGGGCGCAGTTCCTCAACCGGATCAAGGAGGCCTACGACGCCGACGCGACCCTGCCGAGCCTGATCCTGGCCCCGTACTTCCGCGAGGCCATCGAGACCGGCATCGACAGCTGGCGCCGGGTGGTGGCGACCGCGACGATGCTGGGCATCCCGGTGCCCGGATTCGCCTCCTCCCTCTCGTACTACGACGGCCTGCGTGCCGAGCGCCTGCCCGCCGCCCTCACCCAGGGCCAGCGTGACTTCTTCGGCGCGCACACCTACGAGCGCACCGATCGTCCGGGCAAGTTCCACACCCTCTGGAGCGGCGACCGCTCCGAGGTCGAGGCGTAGTCACCACGCCGTAGTCCGAGGTACCCGGGAGCAGCGCCGCTCGGCGCTGCTCCCGGCCCCGGAATCACCCGTGGCAGAATCGCCCGACTCAGGACGCGATCCGGCCACCCGGCGGCGGGCCCAGCAGGGGCTGGACGATGGTCGAGTCGATCGCACCCTCCCACGGCAGCCGGCCCTCACAGTCCGCCCACACCGCCTGCACGGCCGTGACGTCGCCGTACAGGCGCTTGGCGGTCAGCAGCCAGCCCTCGCATTCGCGGACCGGCACCATGCACAGGTCCAGCCCACCCGCGCTCACCCGCTCACCGGCGACGAATTCGCTGCCCTCCCATATCCGTTCGGCCAGGTCGTCGAGGACCTCCGCGGACTGGTCGGCGACCCGGCCGGTGATCACCAGCTCGGCGCGCCCCAGTGCGGTCAATCCCACCGTGTAGCAGAACGCCGGATGCACCCCGCGTTCGTCCACCGCCGACTCCACGTACTGCAGGGCCCACCCGTACTGCTCGATGGTGCGCTCGAGGTCGCGCCGCACCTGGCTAGGCGTCTTTCCGTTGCAGATGTCGCACATGATCGTCCTCCCAGAACCACGGTCGAAGATACGTTCGAGATTCATGGTGCACCCGACCACCGACATGTTTCGGCCGCGCCGCAACAACCGGCGAGGCGAGCACCGACTCCGTCGGCCCCCGGCGGTAGTGTCGGCGGTACGCGGACACATGGAGGTGCATGGTGAAAGACGACGCCGTCAGGACCGAGATCGACACGGATGCCGGGATCGGCACCGTCACGCTGAGCCGTCCCGGGCAGCGAAACCCGTTGTCCACCTCCGCGATGCGTCAGGTGACCGCCGCGCTGCGCGAGTTCGCCACGAACGAGTCGGTCCGAGTCGTCGTGATCACCGCCGACGGGCCGGTGTTCTCCGCCGGCCACGACCTGTCCGAGATGATCGACCGCACCCTCGACGACGAGCGGGCGGTCTTCGACGTGTGCACCGAGATGATGAACACCGTGCAGCAGATACCGCAGCCGGTGATCGCCGCGGTCCAGGGTCCGGCGATCGCCGCCGGCTGCCAACTGGCGGCGTCGTGCGACCTGGTGGTCGCCGCGTCGACCGCGGTGTTCGGGACACCGGGCGTGCGGATCGGACTGTTCTGCTCGACGCCGATGGTCGCGCTCAGCCGCGCGGTCGGCCGCAAACGGGCGATGCAGATGCTGCTCACCGGGGAGACCGTCGACGCCCACACGGCCGCCGACTGGGGTCTGGTCAACATCGTCGTCGAACCCGCCCAACTGGACACGCAGACCCGAAAGCTGGCCGCGAGGATCTCCGACGCCAGCCCGCTGACCCTCCAGATCGGCAAGCAGGCGTTCTACCGCCAGATCGACGTCCCCCAGGACGAGGCCTACAAGCTGATGAGCGAGACGATGGCCGCCAACGCCGTCACCTGCGACGCGCAGGAAGGCATGAGCGCCTTCCTCGCGAAGCGCAAACCCGTGTGGCGGGGGAAGTGAGCGGGCTCACCGGAGCAGGAACTCCAGGGCCACCCGCTCGAACGCCTCCTTCGCCTCGACCATCACCCAGTGTCCGCAGTTCGGGAACACGTGCAGCTCGGCGTTGGGCATCAGCCGCATCGGGATCATCGGCATGTCCGGCGGGCACTGACGGTCGTCGAGGCCCCACGTCAGCAGGGTCGGGCACTGCACCTTGTGCATCATCGACCAGTACGGCGGCGCGTCCGAATTCGCCATCGCCTGCTGCTGCGCGGCAAATGCCTTGGAGCCGTACATCGCCGCGAGCGTCTTGTGGGACGCCGGGTCGGCGGCGCTCTCCCACCGTTCCTCGATCCGTTCCTCGGTGATCACGGCCCGGTCGTAGACCATGCACTCGAGCCAGCGAACCAACTTCTCCCGGCCGGGGCTGTCCGCGAACTCCTGCAACAGCCGCGTTCCCTCGCTCGGGTTCTGACTGAAGATGTTCGGCCCCACCCCGCCGATGGTGACGAGCCTGCTCACCCGCTCGGGATGCCTCATGGCCAGGTTGACCCCGACCACGCCGCCCATCGAATTGCCGACCATCGCGGCCGACTCGATGCCCAGCGCGTTCATGAAGCGGATCACCGCCGAGCCCGCCGTCAGCACCGGATGCCCGTCGACGGGATCACTCACGCCGAATCCGGGAAACTCGAGGATGTAGCAGTGGAAGTGCTCCGCGAACACGTCCAGGTTTCCCCGGTAGTTTCGCCAGCCACTGACGCCGATCCCCGAGCCGTGCAACAGGATCAACGGGGGCCCCTCCCCCGCCTCGTGGTACCGCAGCACCCCCCGGTCGGTTGCGACTTCCCTCTTGGTCCCCTCGTACGTCACGTCCATTTGCGCGATGCTAGAAGACGTCGCGGATCGCCGGGAGGGATTGGCGGACAATGCGCGACCGATCAGCCCAGCCGCCTCCCCCACGCCGCGAACGCGTCGTCGAAGACGTCGGATTCACACGGGTGCGGCGCATCGCCGTAAGCACAGTCGGGATACCCGGCGACCAGATCGGAGAGGGGCACGTCGCAGCACTGCGCCAAGATCCCCCGAAGCAGGTCCGCGACGGACCACCGGTCGACCGAGCCGGGCGCGACGCCGTCTGCCTCGTACTCGGTCGCGAGATCCCTGTGACTCCAACGGAACTCGTGCACCGCGACGGCCTCGGGATTGAAGGCAAGGGCACGGTCGAGAGAGCCGCGCAGCACCCCGTGCGGGTCGACCTCACCGAGCAACCCGGGCGTGCCGGCCGCGGACGCCTTCTGCATGACGAACATCCAGGGCTTGCCGTCGGGGAACAGCCCGCCGAGGCCGGCCACGTTGAACGGCAGGTGACTGCTCAGGAAGTCGGACTCGACGCCCACGTCCTGGTCCGCGCCCAGCTCGACGAAATGCCCCGACGCCACCTCGTGCCCGCGAGCCTCGTCGGCCCACGTGTTGTTCCACACGTTGGTCATCCGACTGCCGTCCGGGAACCCGAGGACCTCGAAGAGGTGCGCCATCGTCAGAACTCCATGTCGAACGCGGCGACGATGCCGCCGACGAGCACCGATGCGGCCTGGGCCGAACTCGCCAGCACCACTCGGCTGGTCTCGAAGTTGAGCCCGTCCGAGTCGTCGACGGGCGCGCCGGTCTCCTCGACCAGCGTGACCTCCAGTTCCACCCGGGAATCGGTGCTGGTCCGGACGGAGATCGTCAGTCCCATCTCCAGGTCGGAGAAGGTCTGCAGGGAGTTCTCCGGGTGGAAGTCGGCGGCGGCCCGGAACAGGAACGTGGCCAGGCGTTCGGCGAAGCCGTCACCGGCGGGCCGCGCCAGGTACCAGGTGAACCGGTCTGGACTGAGGAATCCGACGTCGAAGACGAGCCGCTGCCCGTCGGTCCCCAGCGTGCGCGGCGGAACCACATGACTGCGCAGGAACAGCGCGGCGCCGCCGTAACCGGGCAACCGAAACTCGGTGCGCACTGCACGTCCTCCCCACTGAAGGTGAATGACTCCACCGTCCGGGTTCATCAGACACCGTGTGGCACGCCGGGACGCCGCGACACACCGGCAACCGGTACGCGCCGCCCACCCGACGGTGCATCCGTTTCCGACTGGCAACACCGATACCCGACCGCGAAAACCCGGCGACACCCGGCGATCCCGGGTGTAACGTCCCGGATGCCGCGCAGCACACGCCCGGCGCCGCCGGCCACCGGCACACGACCGAGGAGGTGAGACCCATTACCGCAATGACAGGTCGGGTGCTCTCTCCAGAACGGTCCACACCTCTCAGGTGACCGCGAGAGCCCCGTTCGGTATCCCCGAAAGGCTCCTCATGTCGACTCCTGTGTCATCGGCAGTCCATGCCGTCGTCCCGCCGCTCCCCACCGTCGTCTCGACCCTCCGCTCCGCCGGCTGCGTCTTCGCCGAGGACGAGGCCCGACTGCTCGTCGACGCCGCCTCGAACCCAGACCATCTCGCCGAGATGGTCGACCGCCGGGTCGGCGGGCTACCCCTCGAACACGTCCTCGGCTGGGCGGAGTTCTGCGGGCTGCGGGTGGCCGTCGACCCCGGGGTGTTCGTGCCCCGCCGGCGCACCGAACTGCTCGTCCGCGCGGCCGCCGCGCTCGCCCCGTCGCGGCCGGTGATCGTGGACCTGTGCTGCGGGTCGGGGGCGGTCGGGGTCGCGCTGGCCGCCGCGCTCGCGACCGCCGAGTTGTATGCCGCGGACATCGACGCCGCCGCCGCGCGGTGCGCCCGCCGCAACGTCGGTCCGCTCGGCGGCCACGCCGTCGAGGGCGACCTGTACGACCCGCTGCCGCCCGGCCTGCGCGGACGCATCGACCTCCTGGTCGCGAATGCGCCCTACGTCCCCACCGAGGCGATCGGGACGATGCCGCCGGAGGCCCGACTGCACGAGCCGACGGTCGCGCTGGACGGCGGCGCGGACGGCCTCGACGTCCAGCGCCGGGTGGCGGCGGGCGCCGCCGAGTGGTTGGCACCGGGCGGTCACCTGCTGATCGAGACCAGCGAGCGTCAGGCGGCGCGCACCGTCGACGCGTTCGGCCGCGGCGGGCTGACCACCCGGGTGGTCAGCTGCGACGACCTCGACGCCACCGTGGTGGTCGGCACCAGGCCGGCCGGCGGGCGCCGACCGTAGGTCACGGCCCGAGATAGGCGAAGGTGTCCAGCCGCGACCACTCGGGGTACTCGTGGTCCGCGAGCCGTCGCGTCCGGTGGTGCCACACCACGCGTCCGGCCGCGACGAGGACCAGGATGCCGAGCAGGACGAGCACGGGGATGTAGCCGGTTTCCATCGGAAGTCCTCCAGTGGCGGTGGTGGGTGGGTTGCCCGCGCGATGCGGTACCACCTCAGCGTCGGCCCCGCCCGCCACCGCGACCAGGCACCCTCGGGGTGAACAAATCCACCCCCGGCCGTCGGGTCCGACCCCCACCGACGGATGCCGTCCCTGCCCCCGGCGGGCGGTAACCTCACTGCATGCGCCCGGCGTGCGCCGCACGGATCCGTGTGGGCGCCGCGGGGCGGAGAAGATCATCGGAGGCAACCGCGTCATGTCCACTCCCGCCACGACCGGGCCCACGTTCGCCGACCTCGGCCTGCCGCCGCTGCTGGTGCAGTCACTGAACCGGGAGAAGATCACCGCACCGTTCCCGATCCAGACCGCGGCGATCCCCGACGTGCTCGCCGGCCGCGACGTGCTCGGCCGCGGCCCCACCGGTTCCGGCAAGACGCTGGCGTTCGGCCTGCCGATGCTGGTCCGGCTCGCCGGCGCCCCCAGCAAGCCGAAGCGTCCCCGCGGGCTGGTCCTCGCGCCGACCCGCGAGTTGGCCGCACAGATCGAGAAGGCGCTCGACGAGTCGGCGCTCTCGCTCGGGCTGCGGCTGGCCTGTGTGTTCGGCGGGGTGCCCACCAAGAAGCAGGCCGAGCGCCTCGCCCGCGGGGTGGACCTGTTGGTCGCCACCCCGGGCCGGCTGGCCGACCTGCTCGACCAGGGCGCCGTGTCGCTCGAGGACGTGCGGGTGACCACCGTCGACGAGGCCGACCACATGGCCGCCATCGGTTTCCTCCCCCAGGTCACCACGCTGCTGGACCGGACCGCGAAAGACGGTCAGCGCCTGCTGTTCTCGGCCACCCTCGACGGCGAGGTGGACRAACTGGTCCGCCGGTACCTGCGCGAGCCCGTGCTGCACTCCACCGCGTCGGCGGTCGCCCCCGTCGCCACCACCGAACACCACATGCTCTTCGTCGCCCGCGCCGACAAGCAGGCCGTGGTCGCGGAGATCGCCTCCCGCACCGGCCTGACGATCATGTTCGTGCGCACCAAGGAGGGCGTGGACGAGGTCGCCGAGCAGCTGCGGTCGGTCGGGGTGGTGGCCGGCGCCCTGCACGGCGGCAAGACCCAGAACCTGCGCACCCGCACGCTGGCCGCCTTCGCGGACGGCGAGACGCCGGTGCTCGTCGCCACCGACGTCGCCGCCCGCGGCATCCACGTCGACGACATCTCCCTGGTGGTGCACGTCGACCCGCCGTCCGAGGCCAAGGACTACCTGCACCGCGCGGGGCGCACCGGCCGGGCCGGCGAGTCCGGGACCGTGGTGACCCTGGTGACCGAGGACGAACGCGACGCGGTCACGCGGCTGACCCGCAAGGCGGGCGTCGACCTGGTGGGCGTCGAGGTCCGGCCCGGCAGCCGCGAGCTCGTCGCGCTCACCGGTGCCGCGGCACCGAGCGGCGTCCCCGTCCCGGTCGCCGAACCGGTGACCACGCCGTCCGCCGCCCCGCGGGGCCCGGGATCGCGCGAGCGTCGCCAGCGTCCCGGCGCGACCACCGTCCGCGGCGGATCTCGCCGCGGGTCCGGCGCGGCAACCCCCGGACATCGGCGCCGCGGAGGACGCTGACAGACATGACCGACCTGCCCCTGCTCGCCGTCGCCTGCGCGCTCGTGGGGGCACTGCTGTTCGCCTGCGGTTCGGTGGCGCAGCAGAGCGCCGCCGCCGACGTCGCCGAGGACGGCGCGCTGCTGAGCGAGCTGGTCCGCAAACCCCGCTGGTGGGCGGGCCTGCTCGGCGACCTCGGCGGCTACGTCTTCCAGGTGATCGCGCTCGGGCTCGGCTCGGTGCTGGTCGTCCAGCCGCTGATCGTCGCGACGCTGCTGTTCGCGCTGCCGCTCTCCGCCCGGTTCGCCGGCACCCGGATGACGGCCCGCACCTGGGTGACCGCCGCCGCGCTGGCCGTCTCGCTGGCGGTGTTCCTGGTGGTCGGGAACCCGACCGAGGGCGTCGAGGACGCGACGTTCGGGCACTGGCTGGTGCCGCTGGGACTCGTGGTGGGGCTGTGCGCGGCGGCCGTCGCCGCGGCCGCGACCCCGATCGCCGCCGGGCCGCGGGCACTGCTGCTCGGCTTCGCCAGCGGCGCGCTGTACGGCGTCGCGGTGGCGCTGACCAAACCGGTGCTCGGGCTCCTCGACCAGGGCCCGGAGGCGGTGCTCACGCACTGGCCGCTGTGGGCGCTGGCCGCGTCCGGGATCGCCGGCTTCTACCTGCAGCAACGCGCGTTCCACGCGGGCCCGCTGGCGGCGTCGTTGCCGGCGATCACCATCGCCGAGCCCCTCGTCGCCGCCTTCCTGGGGTTCGCGGTCCTGGGCGAGCGTCTGCGGGTGGCGGGCCCGGGCCTGGTGGTGATCGTGGTGGCGGTCGTGGTCATGCTGGTCACCACCGTCGCGCTGTCCCGCGCGCAGGCCCAGTCGAGCCCGCGCACGAGCGCCCCGGACCCGGTAGCGTCCTGACTGTGCGCTTCCTCGACGACCAGCAGCCGGCCTACGACCTGACCTACGACGACGTCTTCCTGGTGCCGAACCGCACCGAGGTGACGTCGCGGTTCGACGTGGACCTGCGCAGTTTCGACGGCTCCGGCACCACCATCCCACTCGTCGTGGCCAACATGACCGCGGTCGCAGGGCGCCGGATGGCCGAGACCGTCGCCCGTCGCGGCGGCATCGTGGTGATCCCGCAGGACATCCCGGCCTCCGCGGTCGCCGAGACCGTGAGCTTCGTCAAGAGCCGGCACCTGGTGGCGGACACCCCGGTGACCCTGGGCCCCGACGACTCGGTGTCCGACGCGCTCGCGCTGCTGCACAAGCGGGCGCACGGCGCCGTGGTCGTCGTCGAGAACGGCCGTCCCGTCGGCGTGGTGACCGAGGCCGCGTGCGCCGACGTGGACCGGTTCGCCCGGCTGCGCGCCGTCGCCGCCACCGACTTCGCGACCGCGCCGGTGACCGCGTCGCCGCGTGAGGTGTTCGAGGTGTTCGAGTCCCGGCACGACCCGATCGTGGTCGTCGTCGAGGCGGACGGCACCCTCGCCGGGGTGCTCACCCGAACCGGAACCATCCGCGCCGGCATCTACCAGCCGGCGGTGGACGCGAACGGTCGGCTACGGGTCGCGGCCGCGGTCGGCATCAACGGCGACGTCGCCGCGAAGGCCGCCGCGCTCGTCGTCGCCGGCGCGGACCTGCTGGTGATGGACACCGCGCACGGGCACCAGCAGAAGATGCTCGACGCCCTGGCCTCGGTCGCCGCCCTCGACCTAGGGGTGCCGCTGGCCGCGGGCAACGTGGTCTCGGCGGCGGGGACCCGGGACCTGGTGGCCGCGGGCGCGGACATCGTCAAGGTCGGGGTGGGCCCCGGGGCGATGTGCACCACCCGGATGATGACCGGCGTCGGCCGGCCGCAGTTCTCCGCGGTCGCCAAGTGCGCCGCCGCGGCCCGCGAGCTCGGCGCGCACGTGTGGGCCGACGGCGGGGTGCGCCACCCCCGTGACGTGGCGCTGGCGCTGGCCGCCGGTGCGTCCAACGTGATGATCGGGTCCTGGTTCGCCGGCACCTACGAGTCGCCCGGGGACCTGCACGTCGACGAGGTGGGCAACGCCTACAAGGAGAGCTTCGGGATGGCCTCGAAGCGGGCCGTCGCCGCCCGCACCGCGGCCGACGGCGCCTTCGACCGCGCCCGCAAGGGACTTTTCGAGGAGGGCATCTCCAGCTCCCGAATGCGGCTGGACCCGGACCGACCCGGAGTCGAGGACCTGATCGACCACATCTGCGCGGGAGTCCGCAGCACCTGCACCTACACGGGCGCCCGAACCCTCGAGGAACTGCACGAGCGTGCCGTCCTGGGGGTGCAGTCGGCGGCCGGGTTCGCCGAGGGGCGTCCGCTGCCCGCGGGTTGGTGACCTGCGCGACTCGGGCGTGCGGCGGCGGGCGTCATCGCGCCCGGTGCCGGTAGAATGGCTGGGCTGACGCAACTCATGCGCCCGGTTTGACCGTATCCACCAGCAGTTTTCGACAGCCCGATCGGCAGCCGAAAGCAGCGGCGGGGACGGCGAGGCGGATCACCCGATCCGCCTCACCCGGGCATGACAGGAAGGACCACGGTGCCTGAGGCACCCACTACCGACATCGCCGACTCGGCCGAGTCCGGCGACGAGAGTTCCACTTCGGAGGGCTCTTCTACCGAGCCGGGCGACAAACCCGGCGGCACCATCTCGTTCCCTGCCCCCGTCCGGGGGCGATGATCCATGCAGACCGCACTCACAGTCCTCAGCGTTCTGGGCTTCCTGGCGCTGACCGCCGGCACCGCACTCTTCGTGGCCGCCGAGTTCTCGCTGACCGCGCTCGAGCGGAGCACCGTCGACGCGCACGCCCGTGACGGCGACCGCCGCGCCAAGCAGGTGCAGCACGCGCACCGGACGCTCTCCTTCCAGCTCTCCGGCGCCCAGCTCGGCATCACCATCACCACCCTGATCACCGGTTACCTGGCCGAACCGGTGCTCGCGACCTTCATCAACCCGCTCCTGCGGTTCCTGCGGGTTCCCGAGTCCGCGGCGGGCGGCATCTCCCTGGCCCTCGCGCTGATCCTGGCCACCTCGCTGTCGATGGTCTACGGCGAGCTGGTCCCGAAGAACCTGGCCATCGCCCGGCCGCTGAGCACCGCGCGGGCCACCGCCGGACTGCATGCCGGCTTCTCCACCGTCTTCAAGTGGGCGATCAACGGCCTCAACGGATCCGCCAACTGGGTGGTCCGCCGGCTCGGCATCGAGCCCGCCGAGGAGTTGCGCTCGGCCCGCTCCCCGCAGGAGCTGGGCTCGCTGGTGCGCACCAGCGCCCGCCGCGGCTCGCTCGACCCGGCGACCGCGCTGCTGGTGGACCGCTCGCTGCGGTTCGGCGAACGCACCGCGGAGGAGCTGATGACGCCTCGGGTCAAGGTCGAGACCCTCGAGAGCACCGACACCGTGGCCGACCTGATCGACGCGGCGTCGCGCACCGGCTTCTCCCGGTTCCCGATCGTCGACGGCGACCTCGACGACACGATCGGCGTGGTGCACGTCAAGCGCGCCTTCACCATTCCGGCCGCGGGCCGGTCCACCACCCCGCTGGTCAACCTGGCGCGCAAGGTCCCGATCGTGCCGTCCAGCCTGGACGGCGACTCCGTGATGGAGCGCGTGCGGGCCGACGGCATGCAGGTGGCGCTCGTCGTCGACGAGTACGGCGGCACCGCCGGCATGGTCACCATGGAGGACCTGATCGAGGAGATCGTCGGCGACGTCCGCGACGAGCACGACGACCCGGAGATCGAAGTACAGCGCAGCGGCGACAGCTGGATCTGCGCGGGCCTGCTGCGGATCGACGAGGTCCGTCAGGCCACCGGCTACACCGCCCCCGAGGGCGAGTACGACACCCTGGGCGGCCTGGTGCTCGCGCACCTGGGCCGGATCCCAGAGGTGGGCGACGAGGTGGTGCTGCCCAATCCGATCGGGGAGGGCCGACCCGACGTCGCGGGCGGCTGGGTCGCCGCGGTGTCCGCGATGGACGGCCGCCGCATCGACCGCGTACTGCTGACCCCGCTGCCCGCGGAGACGATCGCGCAGCGGAAACCGCACCCCGACCATCAGGAAGGCGACGACGATGAGTGACCTGTTCGCGGTCCTGCTGGCGGTCCTGCTGCTGGCCGGCAACGCCTTCTTCGTCGCCGCCGAGTTCGCGCTGATCTCCGCGCGCCGCGACCGGCTCGAGGCGCTCGAGGCACAGGGCAAGAAGCGCGCGCGCACGGTGATCCGGGCCGGCGAGAACCTCTCGCTGATGCTCGCCGGCGCGCAGCTCGGCATCACCATCTGTTCGATCCTGCTCGGCCGGGTGGGCGAGCCGGCAATCGCGCACCTGATCGAGGTGCCGATGGAGGCGCTCGGGGTGCCCGCCGACCTGCTGCACCCCATCGCGTTCGGCATCGCGCTGGCCGTGGTGGTGGTGCTGCACATCCTGCTCGGCGAGATGGTGCCGAAGAACATCGCGATCGCGGGGCCGGAGCGCAGCGCGATGCTGCTGGTCCCGGCGCACCTGGCCTTCATCCGGTTGGCCAAGCCGCTGATCGCGTTCTACAACTACGCCGCCAACGCGTCGCTGCGCCTGCTGCGCGTTGAGCCCAAGGACGAGCTCGACAGCACCGTCTCCGCGCTCGAGCTCGCCGAGATGATCGGCGAGTCCCGCTCGGAGGGGCTGATCGACAAGGAGGAGCACCGCCGGCTCACGCAGGCGCTGCACACGGCCGGCCGCACCGTCGCGGACGTGCTGATCCCGCTGGACAAGGTGCGCAGCGTGCCGTTGACCGAGCGCGGCACCACCTTGGGCGCGGTCGAGCGGGCGGTCACCGAGACCGGCTACTCGCGGTACCCGGCGGTGCTGCCCGACGGCACCGTGGCCGGCTACCTGCACCTCAAGGACGTGCTCGACCAGGTGCTCGACGAGGAGGCCGGACCGGACACGGTGATCCCGCGCTCGGACGTGCGCGCACTGCCGGAGCTGCCGGTGCAGACCCCGCTGGACGAGGCGCTCTCGACGCTGCGCCGGGCCAGCAGCCACCTCGGCCTGGTGGTCGACGCGTCGGGCGCCGCCATCGGCATCGTGGCGCTCGAGGACCTGGTCGAGGAGTTCGTCGGCACCGTCCGGGACGGCACGCACCGGATCACCGACGTAGTCCCGGGGCAGCGAACGCCGTGACCGGAACACCGTCGGCCACCGGCGCGCCCGCACTGGGCGCGCCGGTGGCGCTCGCCGAGGAGGACTGGACCGGGCGCCGCGAGGCGCACCGGGCCCGGGTGGACGCGCTGATCGGCCCGCACCTCGAGCGCCGCACACGCGGGGACGCCCACCCGGTGCTGGACTTCCTGTTCACCTACTACAGCCTGCGGCCGGCGCAGCTGCGCCGGTGGCATCCGGGGTTCGGGGCGCGGCTCGAGGGCGACGCCGCCCGCGAGTACTGGGAGTACTCGGGCTACCGCCGGGTCGACGCGCCCGAGGGGTCTGTGTCCGAGCGGTCTGTGGCCGAGGTCAACCCGACGGTGCTCACACAGCGACGCTCGATGCTCGAGTTCACCGCCCGACTGTTGGACGCGACCGCGTCCCGGCCGGCGCAGCTGGGCTGTTTCGGCCTGCACGAGTGGGCGATGGTCTACCGCGGCGGCGACGAGGCGGTACGGCACTCGGGCACACCGCTGCGGCTCGGGCCGGGCGGCACCGACGCGGTGGTCGAGTCGATGAACCTGCGGTGCACGCACTTCGACGCGTTCCGCTTCTTCACCGACGACGCGGTGCCGCGCAACGAGATCCCGCTGCGACGCGAGGACCAGGCGGCCCGCGAGCAGCCGGGCTGCCTGCACGCCGGCATGGACCTCTACAAGTGGGCCTACAAGCTGGCGCCGCTGGTCGACTCCGAACTGACCGTCGACTGCTTCGAACTGGCCGTCGCCGCACGCGAACTCGACATGCGCGCCAGTCCGTACGACCTGAGTGCGCTGGGCTACGAGCCGGTGCCGATCGAGACGGCGACGGGGCGGGCGGACTACGTGCGGGCGCAGTCGGCGCTGGCCGAGCGGGCGGCGCCGCTGCGGGCGGCGCTGCTGCGGCGGTGCCGGGCGCTGCTGGACCTCCCCTGACTCGGGGAGTAAGGCAGATCGCTCCCGGTCACTGCCCCTGCGAGACCCACTCGATCGCCGCCGACTCGTCGGCGAGGGCGAAAGACCGCACCTCACAGGGCATCAGGAAGCTGATCAGGTGGATCGCCTTGCCGATCCACTCGTGATCGGTGACCAGTCCGATGCGGCCCCAGCTGCGCCGGGGCCGGCTCTCGAGTTCGGCGTCCTGCCAGAGTGCGCCCGCGGTGTAGCGACTCAGGTCGTCGCCGAGGACGTAGACGAGATTGACCTTCTCGTCGGCGGCGATCTTCGCGTCGATYGCCGGGTCGAGGACGTCGCGGTAGTCCTGCGCGGTCACGGTGCCGGTCGCCCGAAATCCCAGGGTGCCGTCGGGCAGGTTCTCGATGGCTTCGATCATGGGTCCACCGTCGCATACCTCACGCCGCAATGTGTCGTGGAGCACAGCGGGTCCTGAAACGAATCGTCGGCGAAAGTCGGCACGAATCCTTCACGATCGCAGGGTGAAGTTCACCCGAGAAGACATCGACAGCTCAGAACTCGACCGGCGCCGGTCGTTGTACGGCCCGCTCACCGAGGCGGTCCGCGAGCTCGTCGACGCCACCATCCGCACCGAGGTCGACGAGTCCGTCATCCGCGAGGTGCATGCGGAGGTCGCCGCCGCGGCGGCGAAGCTGCGCGCCAAGCAGCTCGACGGCGCGTTCGGCCTGCGGTTCACCACCGGCGGCGAGTCGTTCGCGTGGGGAAACGCCGGGATCGGGCTGCGCAACGCGCTCGCTCCCCCGCTCAGCGTCGAGTCCGACGCCTCCGGACTGCACTGGACCGAGGTGACCCTCGGAGCCGCCTACGAGGGCCCGCCCGGACTCGTGCACGGCGGGATCTGCGCGCTGGTGCTCGACCACCTGCTCGGCACCACCGCCAGCTCGATCGAACCGCGGTTCACCGGCACGCTGACCCTGCGGTACCGCCGCGGCACCCCACTGGGCCCGCTGCGCGCCGAGGCCCGCATCACCCGCAACGAGGGCCGCAAAACCGTTGTCAACGGGACACTCTCGGACGCGGGCGGCGTGACCGTCGAGGCCGAGGGCATCTTCATCGGCCCGGCCGCGGCGACGGCGTAGCGGATTCGATGCACGAACACGTCCCGGTGACCCCGATCACAAGGCAGCCAGTAATGTGACCGAGTCACGCAATGTGAGGCGATGGGCGAGCGAGTCGAGACAGGGTGGCAATGGACGCGGATGTGATCGTCGTAGGCGGGGGCACCAGCGGTGCGGTACTGGCAGCACGGCTGTCCGAGGACCCGGATCGGCGCGTGCTGCTACTGGAGCAGGGCCCGGACGATTCGGCGTACGACGACTCCGTTCTGCGGCCCGCCTCGGCGGGGGACGTCTGGGCCGGAACGCCTTTCGCTCGGGCGTTCCCTATGCAGGCCGGGCACACCACGGTCCAGATGGTGCGCGGGCGCGTCCTGGGCGGCACCTCGGCCGTGAACTACCTCGCCACGATGCGCGGCCAGCCGGCCGACTACGACGCGTGGGCCGCGCGGGGGCTCGACGGGTGGAGCTGGCCCGACATCCTCGCGACCTTCCGGGCCATGGAGAACGACCTGGACTGCGGCGCATCGGATCTGCACGGCTCGGACGGGCCACTCGTCGTACGCCGCTCCACCCCCGACCAACAGACCGAATCCCAGCGGGCGTTCCTCGCGGGACTACGGGATCTCGACGTGCCGTGGGTCGACGACGTCAACAACCCCCGGCAGCTCCCGGGCGTCGGGATCTTCCCGCTGACGGTGTCCGAGGACGGTGAGCGGCTGACCGTGAGCCAGGCGTACCTGACCAGGGAGGTCCGGTCGCGGCCGAACCTGACCGTCGAGACCGGGGTGACCGTGGACAGGGTCGTCGTCGAGGAGGGCAGGGCGAGACGTGTCCTCACCGCCGATGGCCGGGAACTGTCCGCCGGCGAGATCGTCGTCAGCTCCGGCGCAACCGGTTCACCCGCGCTACTGCAGCGGTCGGGCATCGGGCCGAGGGATCTGCTCGACGGCCTCGGTATACCCGTCGTCGCCGACATCCCTGGGGTCGGGGCGAACCTCCAGGATCACCTCGGGTTCCCACTCCTCTACCACCACGCGGGCGGCAGTCCGCTGCGCGGCGGTCCGGTCCAGCCGGTGTGGGTGGGCCGTACGCCGCAGTCGGACACCATCGACTTCCACGTTCTGAACCTGCCGATCGGCGAACCGACCGCCGACGGCGCGTACTTCTCGGTCGTCCCGTACCTGCTCGATGTCACCGGGCGGGGAACGGTCCGGATCTCGTCGGTCGATCCTGACGCCGAACCGGATGTGGCGATGCCGGCGCTGACGGCGCACGACCTGGAACGACTCGACTGGATCCTGGGTCGCATCGCCGCACTGGAGTCGACCGGGCCGTTCTCGGAGCTCGGCGCCACCCGCGTCCAACCGATCACCGACCTGAGCGTCGAAGGCGCCGCGGCCGGCCTGGTCGACGGCGGCGTGATCAGCTACGCACACCTGGGCGGTACGTGCGCGATGGGTCCGGACGGAGACCCGAACGCCGTCCTGGACGCACGCTGCCACGTCCGCGGGGTCGAGGGCCTGCGGGTCGTGGACGCCTCGGCGATGCCGGTGCTGCCTGCGGGCAACACCTACCTTGGCTGCGTGATGATGGCCGAACGTGCCGCGCAACTGATCTGAGGTACGCAAGTTCTGAGCCGGTCACGGTCTCGGCGCGGTCCGTAGTTTCTCGTAGACAACGCCTTTGACGAGTTAGCCTGGACGACATGCCGCTGTCACCGGATGAGCGTCAACAGTTCCTCGCGCAGCCGCATATCGCCGCACTTGCAGTGGCGGCCCCCGGCCGCGGCCCACTGACCGTCCCCATCTGGTACCAGTACGCACCGGGGACCGAGGCGTGGGTACTGACCGGCCCTGAATCGCAGAAGATCCGCCACATCAGGGAGGCCGGCCGTTTCAGCCTGATGGTGCAGCAGGCCGAACCCACCGTCCGGTACGTGAGCGTGGAGGGGCCGGTCACCCGGATCACTGCGGTGACCGACGAGATGAACCGCGAGATGGCTGCCCGCTATCTCCCGGCGGACAAAGTCGACCCGTACCTGAAGGCGACCGAGGCCTACGGCGGCCAGGTCGCGGTGTACATGCGGCCCGAGCACTGGCTCTCGGCCGACCTCGGCGATCTCCGGGACCTGTAGTCAGGCCCCTCCCCTGAGGCGCACCGCCGACGCCGGCTTTCCCTGACTGTCGTTGCCCGAGAACGTGTGGTCACGGCACGCGGTAGGTCCACTCCGGGGTGCGGAACTTGGAGCCGACCGACTCGCGTGCCGCGGCCAGTTCCGCGTCGGTGTACGTGCTGTCCCGGGTGTCGTAGCGTGCGCGGAAGTGCGCGAGGAACGCGGCGATGATGGCGTCGCGCTCCATGCCGGTCTGCGAGCGCATCGGGTCGACCCGTTTGCCGGAACTGGTGATTCCCTTGTCGGAGATCTTCTCCCGACCGATGCGCAGCACCTCGGTCATCTTGTCGGCGTCGATGTCGTACGCCATCGTCACGTGGTGCAGCACCGCGCCGGCGGCGAAGCGCTTCTGCGCCGCCCCGGCGATCTTGCCCTTGTCGGAGGCGATGTCGTTGAGCGGCACGTAGCGGGCGTTGATGCCGACGTCGGCGAGCGCACCCATCACCCACCGGTCGAGGAACTCGTACGACTGCTCGAAACTCAGGCCGTCGACCAGCGAGGTGGGCACCGACAGCGAGTAGGTGATGCAGTTGCCGGGCTCCATGAACATCGCGCCGCCGCCGGAGATGCGCCGAACGATGCCGATGCCGTGCCGGGCGGCGGCCTCCTCGTCGACCTCGTTGCGCACCGACTGGAAGGAGCCGAGCACCACCAGCGGCGCGTCCCAGTCCCAGAACCGCAGCGTCGGCCCGCGGTCGCCGGCGGCCACCTCACGGGTGATCACCTCGTCGAGCGCGACGTGCATCGCCGGGTCCAGCACCGCCGGCTCGATCACCTCAAAGGTGTGGTCGTGCCAGCTCGTCGCGTGGCCGAGGGCACGGCGTATCGCGATGCCGACGGACTCCGGGGTGAAGCCGATCATCGACACCTCGTCGCCGAGCACCCTGGAGATCGCCTGTCCGAGCTTCGCGGCGTCGGCGGTGGCGGACATCCCGATCACCGCGGCGACGATGTCGTCGAGCGCCTCGTCCGGCTCGAGGAAGAAGTCACCGGAGAGCGACACCCGCGACAGGCGCCCGTCGTCCACCTCGACATCGACCGCCACGAGCTTGCCACCGGGAACCTTGTACTCACCACGCATGAGGCGAAGCGTATAACGGCCGGGGTAGAGCCGGACGACGGTCAGGACGCCGTTCCCTCTGCGTCCCCGGTCACCGCGACTGCGGGACCGTCGCCCGGGCATACCAGGCGCGGGCGTCGAGCGAGAACGCCCCGGACGGGAGCGCCGCTCGGCACGCCTCGCGCACGCCCGCCTGCCGCCCACTCCCAAGGGACTGCAGGTACTGGCCGGCAGGGCCGACCGCGAACGTGAACGGCTCCCAGAAGTCGTCGAAGCCGGCGTAGTCCGCCCGGGCCGTGAGGGCACCGCCGACCACCTCGGTCAGTCCGGCACGGCGAAATCGCTCCGCGATGTCGCCTGCCGCAGTGCCCGCCATCGCGGATTCACCGACGACCTCGGCGTCGGTCTGACGCACCGCGGTCCAGAACAGGTGCAGCATCGTCATGCCGCCGGTGGCGGTGTCCCACATGCAGGCGGCGACGGTGCCACCCGGTCGCGTCACCCGCGCCATCTCGCGCACACCCCGGGCGGGATCACTCATGAACCCGAGCACGAGGCAGGACAGGGCGGCGTCGAATTCTCCGCTGGCCCAGGGTAAGTGCTCGGCGACGCCTTCGCGGACGTCGGCACCAGGGTTACGCTCCCGGCAGGCCGCGACGAACTGCGGCGCCGGATCGATCGCGGCGACGTGCGTGGCGCCCACCCGCGCGACGAGTTCCCGGGCCAGGCCGCCGGGCCCGCAGCCGACATCGCACACCCGGCTGCCCGGTGACACGCCGGCGGCATCCACGAGCGCGGCCGCGAGGGTCGGTGTGTAGCGCCCCATGAAGCGGTCATACTGCTCAGCCGGTGCGGCGAACTGCATGGATCCAATCAATCGGATGCGGGCGGACACGTCAAGGCCACGCCGTCACGGAACTTCAGTGTCATCGCGAGGGTCTCGGTGCAGACCTGTGCTGCGGCTCATCGGGTTGCGCTCAACAGCGGCGTGTCATGTCCGCTGCTCGGGTAGCGTCCACACGAGTTGGATCCCATGACGTCGTCACGCGACCAAGGAGTTCGACGATGCAACTCTCACGACGCGGATTCTTCGGTGTGGCAAGCTCGGTCGCCGCCCTCGGCTGGCTGCGCGCACCGTCGGCCTCCGCCGGACCGGGTGCGCCGGTGCCACCGCCGCCCGTCCCGATCCCGGACCTACCGCCGCCGACCGACCCGAGTCCGCTGAACTTCGCGTCGCCGCCGCTACGCCGGTTCGTCACCGACCTGCCGCGCCTACCGACCGCCGCGGCGTCGGGAACGCTCACCGCGCAGTCCAGCACCCACACCTACCACCCGGATCTGCCGGCGACGACGGTACTCGGCTACCACGCCGGCGTCCTCGGCCCCACGCTCGAGGCCCGCCACGGCGTGCCGACGACGGTGTCGTTCGTCAATTCGATCGACGTCAATCCACTCGGCGACGCCGTCGATCTGACGGCGCACGGCGCCACCGAGGAGGATCGGACGAATCCGCGGACGACGGTGCACCTGCACGGCGCCCCGAGCCGTCCCGACTCGGACGGGCATCCGTTGATCACGTGGCGGCGTGGCGGCGTGCAGACCAACCGCTACGCGAACGACCAGGAGGCCGCGACCCTCTGGTACCACGATCACGCGATGGCGATCACCCGCCTGAATGTGCAGGCCGGGCTCGCCGGGTTCTATCTGCTGCGCGACGAGTTCGACACCGGCCGCGCCGACAATTCGCTCGGGCTGCCCGCCGGGGAGTTCGAGGTGCCGATCGTGGTGCAGGACCGCACCTTCAACACCGACGGAACGCTGCAGCCGCGGCTGGCCCGCTACCAGCCGGTCGGCTACGGCCAGGGGGGCCAGTTCGGGGACGTCGCGGTGGTCAACGGAGTCGCGTGGCCACGGATGACGGTGCGGCGCGCGCTGTATCGGCTGCGGCTGCTGCAGGGCTCGAACTCGCGCACCTACCGGTTCGGGTTCTCGAACGGGATGCGGTTCACGGTGATCGGCGGTGACCAGGGCCTGCTCGACGAGTCCGTCGACACTGATCACATCGTCATGACCTCCGGGGAGCGCGCCGACCTGCTGGTGGACTTCTCGGCGCTCGCGCCGGGCGAGTCGGTGACGCTCGTCAACACCGCGCTCAACGGTGTCGCCAACGCCGTGATCGCGGTACCGGCGCTGCCCGAGATCATGCGGTTCGACGCGGATCGGGCGGCGACCGAACCGGTCCGGGTGCCGGGACGGCTGCGGGGCGGGCCGGGACTCCCCCCGGCGATCGCGCCCGCCACCACCGACGGTGTCGCCCGTACCAGGGTCATGACGTTCCTGGGGCGCTTCGACCTGGACCGGACGGCCGCGGTGGTGCCGCTGATGGGGTCGATCAACAATCTGCCGTTCCTCACCGACGACGTCGACGTCGCCCGGGCCGGGACGACGGAGATCTGGCACATCGTCAACGTGTTTCCGCTCGAGCATCCGGTCCACCTGCACCTGGCCCGGTTCCGGATCCTGAGCCGGCAGAAGCTGTGGTCGGCCGGCTACATGGCCACCTCGCCCCCGCCGCTCGAGCACGACATCCGCTGGGCGCCGGACCCGTCGCCGTTCCTCATCGGGGAGCGAGCGTCGCCGGCAGCGTGGGAGGCGGGCTGGAAGGACACCACGCTCGTCGAGGCCGACGCGGTGCTCACCATCCTCGTGCACTGGCCGTCGGTCGACGACCTCGGCTTCGACCCGGACGCGCCGATCCCGATCCCGGACAGCGCAGTGGGTCACCACGGCACCCACCAGGAGGTCCGCGGGTACACGTGGCACTGTCACAACCTCGAACACCAGGACCACGACATGATGCAGCAGATCCGGGTGCGCGGGTAGGCGCGCCAGATTTGCGCAGCTACATGTCGGTACCCCTCGATACAATTCGCACATGGATTCGAGCAACGAATTCGGCGAAGTCGGGACGGTGTCCGAGCACCTGACCGCACTCGACGCCGCCGTCGCCGGGCTGCTCGACGACCAGCTGTCGCAACTGTCCGACGCCGATGTCGCGGCGACCCTGCAGCAGATCGAGACCTCCCTCCGCAAAGCCTCGACCCTCGGGCACCGCCTCGTCGTCGAATCGGTCGAACGAGGCCTGCCCGGCAAGTACGACTGCAAGTCGATCAACAACTTTCTGATCAAGACCCTGCGACTCTCGGTCGGCGACGCCTCGCGCCGGGTGACGGCGGCCCGGAAGGTGGGCACCTGGCACAGCCTGGGCGGCGACCCCCTGCCCGCCGATCTGCCCGCCACCGCTGCCGCGCAACGGGACGGGGCCGTCGGACCGGACCACGTGGACGCGATTCGACAGGTGCTGCGAAAGGTCCCCCGGGCCGTCGACGCAGAGAAGGTGGACGCGGCCGAGCAGGTACTTGCCGAGCTTGCCCGCTCGTCCACCCCCGACGCCGTCGCCGTCGCCGGCCAGCAGTTGCTGGGCTACCTCAACCCGGACGGCAGCCTCACCGACGACCGAGACCGCAAGCGGCAACGTAGTTTCCGGATTGGCAGGCAGAACGCGGATCTCATGACGCCGGTATCCGGGTTGCTCGACCCCGAGGCACGCGCGTTGCTCGAGCCGGTGCTGGCGAAGTACGCCCGGCCCGGGATGAACAACCCGGACGACCCCACCTCCCCTACTGGCGACGCCGATTCTCCGACGATGGACCGCGACACCCTCGTGAAGGCCGCCGGCCGCGACACCCGCACCGCGGGGCAACGCAACCACGACGCGCTCAAAGCCGGTCTGCGCCACGTGCTCGCCTCCGGGATCCTCGGCAGCCACCGGGGACTCCCGGTCACCGCGATCATCACCATGACCCTGAAGCAACTCGAGGAGGCAACCGGGGTCACCACCACAGCGTCCGGTGGGATGCTTCCGATCCGGGATGCGCTCCGCATGGCAGAGTTTGCACACCCCGTGCTGTGCATTTTCGACCACAGCGGCCGCCCGCTGCACCTGGGTAGGAACAAACGCCTCGCCAGCGCCGATCAACGCCTCGCGTTGATTGCCGCATCGCGCGGTTGCACCCGCCCGGGCTGCGATGCGCCGGCGAGCATGACCGCCGTCCACCACGTCAAGGGCTGGAAGAGCAACCACACCAAGGGACYGGACGATGGCGGCGCCACCGACATCGAGAACCTCGACCTGGCGTGCGACCCGTGCCATGCCCTCATCCACGACGGCCCCGGCGGCTGGCAGACGGCCAACACACCGGATGGCGGAAGGTACCGCGGCCGCACCCACTGGATCGCGCCGCCCCACATCGACCCGGACCGGAGTCCGCGGGTCAACCACCGGCACCACCTCGACGAACTGCTCGCGAAGGCGCTCGCACGTTCACGCGCCCGCAGGGAGGCCGAACTGAAGGGCGGGCGCCGATCCCGGGGAGCCGGTCCCAGGACCGGCCGAGACGACGGCACCTCGCCCAATGATGACGGCGTCCCGTGAGCGTGCCACCAACCAGGCCACCATCACCGCCACCGCCACCGCCACCGCCACCGGGCTTCCCCACTCGTCGGTCATGATCACTGCAACGTGTTGCGCAAAAAGGGGTTACGGCAACTTTGGTGGCACGGACGTCTTCCGAACGACGCCACCGCTCCGTACCATCGATATGGTCTCGCTGAAATCCCTTTCGGAGGCCGACGTGAGTGGACTCGGTATCGATCTCGGAACTGCCAACACTGTCGTCGGGACCCCCGAAGACGGAATCGTCTTGAACGAGCCATCGTTCATGCTCGTTCGAACCAAGGATCCCAACAGGGCCCTGGCGATCGGCACGGACGCGCGGAACCTCGTCGGCCGCGCTCCGATCGGAATCACACCGGTTCGTCCGATTCGCGACGGGGTGATCGTGGATCTGGAGTCGGCCGGGACATTCGTCACGGCCGTCATCAAGCGCGCTGCCCCGGCCAGGCGATACGGCCTACGACCGAAGGGCGTCATCGCGGTTTCCGCGGGCGCCACCCCGCTCGAGCGTCGCGCATTGCTCGAGGTCGGACACGAGGCTGGTCTGCGCAAGGTCGCTTTGATACCGGAGCCGGTAGCGGGTGCCCTCGGCTGCGGGATCAACCCGCTCGAACCGCGCGCCCACCTCGTCGTCGATTTCGGTGGCGGCACTTCGGAGATCACCGCGTTCTGTTTCGGTGGCATTCTCTCCCACCGCAGTTGCCGACTCGCGGGGGACGAACTCACCGACGCGCTGCACCACTATCTACGGACAGAGCACAAAACCATCGTCGGCGAGATCACCACCGAGCGGGCGAAGCTGGGCGCGCCCGACAATGCCGAAGGACAGTCGCTCGTTGTAGAGGGCCGCGACGCCGTGACCGGCCGTGCCCGTCTGGTCACCCTCGAGATCGAGGAAATCGTCGATGCCTTGCGGCCGACCACGACGAGCATCGTCCAGACACTGACCGCGTGTCTGGAGGACCTTCCCCCGCAGGCGATCGGTGACGTGATGTCGGAAGGGCTGCTCGCAATCGGCGGCGGGTCGATGTTGCGTGGTCTGTCGCAACTGCTCGAACAGTCCTTCGGGTTCCCGGTGAAGACTGCCGAGCGCCCACTCACCTGCGTGGCCGAAGGCGCTACGGCATGTTTGGATCACCCCGAAGTGCTTGCCGCGTACAGCAGCTGATCACCGTATCGGCACGCCGGGCGGTCGCGGGAAGTAACGCTCGAGGAGTTTCTTCACCACGGGCCCCGCAGTTGCCGACCCGAAGCCGCCCCCGCGGACCAACACCGACACCACGATTTCCGGAGCGTCGATCGGCGCCACGGCGGAGAACCATGCATTGAGACCTTCCCCCGGCGCCGAAGGATCCTCGGCGGTTCCGGTCTTGGCGCCGGCCGGCACCGGCAGGTCGGCGAGTTGACCGGCCGTGCCGGCCGACGCGGAGGCCCGCATCCCCGCTCGTACGGGTCCGAGGCGCTCCGCGAAGGGCAGCAGTACCGGCGCCGCCGTCGGGATCGGTACGGTGTCCGTCGTCCCGTACCCAGCCGCGAGCTGGGGCGTCACCACCGCGCCCGTGGCGATGCCCGACGTCCATCGCGCCACCTGCAGCGGGGTCGCGCTGACGGTGCCCTGACCGATGCCCATCAGCAGCGTCGATCCGGGATACCAGGTGGCCCCGATACTTCCGACGTTCTCGGGCGTCCCCAGGAATCCCTCGGCCTCGCCGGGCAGGTCGATCCCGGATCGTCGGCCGACTCCGAGTTGCCCCGCGACGTCCGCCATCTTCTCGGGGCCGAGGAGTTCGCCGAGCTTGTAGAAGTAGACGTTGTCGGACCACTGGATTGCCTGGAGCAGGTTGTGCGGGCCCATCGGTTTCCAGTTCCGGAAGGTGTGGCTGCCGTAGGTGTAGGACGCACCGGTGTCGATCACGGTCTCCGGCGCCAGCACCGGGTACTGGGTGTTCGCCGCCGCGACCACGATTTTGAAGGTCGAGCCGGGCGGTACCGCGGTCTGGGTTGCGTTGTTCACCAACCGACTCGGCCCAGGGGCCTGGGCCTGGTCCGCCAGCGCGACGAGGTCGGCCGGGGGCCCGTACACGTTGTTGTCGGCGCCGGGGACACTGGCAAGTGCCAAGACGGCGCCGGTGCGGGCGTCCATCACGACCGCGGCACCGAGGTCGCCCTTGCTGGTGCGCACCGCCTCCGTGAGCGCGTCGGTGGCCAGGATGTGCATGCCGAGGTCGAGGTGCAGTCGCAGGTCGTGACCCCGCATCGGGTCCACCCGCTCGCCCGTCGCAACCGGATGCCCGGAGGGACTGACGTACATGCACTGCTTTCCGTCGCTGCCGCGGAGCAGCGCGTCGTACTGCTTCTCGAGTCCGGCCTTGCCGACCCGTGAACCGAGCGCGAGGTGCGGCCAGCGTTCCATGTCGTCGGGGTCGGCGACACCGACGTGCCCGAGGACGGAGCCGAGCACGGCGCCGTGCGGGTAATGCCTACGACCGGACGGCACCACGAGGACCCCGGGCAGTCGGGCGTCCACGATGCGTCGGGCCTGATCGGGTGCGATATTGCCCACGACGACGTGCGACTCCCCTTCTCCACGTCCTCCGATCAGTTCCGTCAACGCGTCCGGAGACGTGGCGAGCAGCGCAGCGAGCCGACCGCGAGCGCCGTCGTCGTTCTCGTCGAACATCTGGTCGACCACCGCAACGGAGTACTCCGCCACGTTCTCCACTAGGGGAATGCCGTTGCGGTCGAGGATGAGTCCTCGCTCGGCAGGCAGGCGAATACAGCGCATGATCTGCTGGTCGCTCATCGCCCGGAACTCCGCACCCCGATTGTGCTGCAACTGCCACGCGAACACAGACATCGCGACAAGGGACGCGGTCAGCGTGAGGGCGCCTGCAGACAGACCGCGAGGACGACGGCGCCGATGTGGCTCCGACGCCCACAGCGGCCGCGCGACACCATCTCTCCGCACGGCGAGCACCAGTCCGATGGCGACGAACCCGACGATCGCGGCGGTTCCCCCGTAGCTGAACAGCGGAATCGGCATCCCGGTGTGGGGCAGCAGGGAGAGACTCGCACCGATCGACACCAGCGCGTGGAACCCGAACAGGCCCCCGATGCCTGCCGCGACGAGCGCGGCCTCCCGGGTCCGTGCCGTTCGCGCGGCGAGCGCAGCCCGCCAGACGATGACCGACGTCGCCACCACAACGGCGAGACCGGCAACCAAGCCCCATCCGTACACCAGGCTGGCGAACGCGAGGTCGTGCTCCGATTCGGGAAGGTACTCGGCCCGGACGTCGTACACCGGGTCGCGCGACAGGCCCCACAATCCGCCGCTGCCGATCGCGATGTTCGCTTGCAACTCGGCCCATCCGACCCCGGCCGTGTCGGCGTCRCTCGACAGAAACACTTGGACGCGCTCGAGCTGATAGGGCCGGAGAAATAGCACCGCGAGGGGCAACGAGACGATCCCCGCTGCGAACAACGGAATCAGGGGAAGCAGCGGGACCCGGGCGAGGACGAGCATGAAGCCCGCGGTCGCGACGAGGACGACGGCGGTGGACAGGTCGGGTTGCAGTGCGACGAGCGCCACGGGCACGGCGGCGATCGCCAGGGTCGCCAGGAATCGAGCCAGCGTGAACCCCGCCGCGAGCATGCCCGCGGGAACCAGGACGAGCGCGAGCTTGGCAAGCTCGGACGGCTGGATGGTGATCACACCGAAGTCGAGCCAGCGCTGGGCWCCCTTGGTCGCGACCCCGGCGAGGGGCACCGCCGCCAACAAGACGGTGGCGACGCCGAGTACCGCCCAGCCGAAGGCACGCAGGTAGCTCATCCGCAGGCGGGCGACCACGCACATGACGACGAGGCCGGCTGCCGCGAACAGTGCGTGGCGAACGGCGGCCGCTGTCATTCCCGTCGCAATCAGATTCAGGAGGCCGAGCACCACGAGGACGACGGCCGCCGCGACGATCCACGGGTCGGATTCCCGCTTGCCTCCGGGCATGCGTCCCCCGCTCCCCTGGCCGCTCAACAGACTGCGTTCTCGGCAGGCACCAGCAGCGGCTCGGACGCGGCCGTCGCAGGGGCGCTGGTGATCGCGGCGACAGCGAGCGCGGTGCCAGGCGGCAGGTCCGTCCGCCCGATGCCGTACACCTGATGTGTGCCCGACTGGACGGGCTGGGACACGTCACCGTTGGTCCGCACCTGCCCGGAGCATCGGTCGTACACTGTCAGCGCCCAGGTCACCGCGCCGACACTTGTCGCCGGATCGAGGTGCACGTCGACCCGAATGACGCACGATCCTCCGGCCCGGCATTCGCCGTTGGCCGGTGTGGCGGTGACGAGGGTGATCGGCCCTGCGCTGCCGGGGGCACCGACTTCGACGGGCGCCGGCGCCGTGCCCACTGTGTTCGGGGCCGGGGCGGGTTGACCACCGACGGGTTCCGGTGGTGGCGGCGAGACCGGCCGAATCTGATTTTGTTCCTCCGTTTTCACGGGGTTGAGGACGGTGTCCCAGCCACGCCGTAGCTCCGACCACATCCGCGGAGCCGTCCACACCGCCCCGAGCAGTACCAGGACGATGACGAGACCCAGTACACCCTGGCGCCGCGACAGCCGTCTTCTCCTGCGATGCCACGGACTCCGGGCCGGAGGGAACCAGTGGTCCGGCGCGAGCGACGTTCCGGCCGACATCGGCAGCCGGGTCGACGCGGCGGCCGCCGCGCCCCCGACCTGCTCGCCGGGCAGGGAACGCCCCCTCGTGGCCGAGACCAGGTCGGCGAGTTGGCGCCGCCTTGTCCGTTCCTCGTCCAGGTCCGACTCGGTCGTGACCGCGTGACGCGCGCGTCTCGTCAGAGCGGCAATATCCGTTGCTCCGGAGATCGATTGGTCCAGCCGATCGGCGAGCACCGGATCGCCGCAGTTCGCCACGATACTGCGCAGCAGACTCGCGGCCGCCTCGTGCTGGTCGTGCCGGGATTCCGTAGTCCGGGGGCACTCGATCGTGAGCTGTCCGCTTTCGGAGACCGTCACAGCGTCGCCCCCGAGACCGACCGGGGAACGGCCCTGGCTGCGCGCCATTTCCAGCTGATCGATCGCATCCGTGAGGAGCAGTGTGGCCTGCGCAGACGTCAACGTCGCCGCCGTGAGCAGCCTCGGCAGGGCGACGCCACCACCACCCGACCCGATCGCGACACGGCCGGGCGGTGCAGACCGGGAATCGGTCGGCGCACCGCGTCTCGCATGGAGCCCCGTTACTGCTTCGATCATCCTGCACCCCGAAACGCTATGCCTCCCGCATCGGCCGCGACTGGACCGAAATGGGTGGCGGCGGAACATGAGTCGGGCTTCTGTCGAACTCCACTACGCTGCGCTGCTCATTAAACTCCGATCCGCGCCGGCGGGCATGCCGTTTAACCATCCGAGATCGAGGTGCAGATCGAGCGCCCGCGCCGGTGGATGGGAGCCTCCCTGGTCGCGTCGCTGACCTGCGGCTGCACGCGGTCTCGACGGTAGGTGTCTTGGCTGGGGCCTCACCCCGAGAACTCCCCCACACCCTTCCGCCGCGGATGCCCCGGACAGGAAGGTCCACCCGTGCACGACCCCGGTCCCCGGCACCACTCGCCGTCCCGATTCAACTCCGTGCCATCCATCGCGCTGAGCGCGGCCGGGCCCGCAGCGGCACCCGCGCTGGTCCTGACCGGGTCCGTCGTCCTCGGGGTCCTCCCACACCGCCGCACACCGCAACCCCTACCGCTGTCGGCCGCCGATCGGACGAGGGCTGCTCCGACGTTCGTGACCCGCCGCACGCGCCAGGATGCCGCCGACGCCCGGGCCGTGCATCAAGCCGGCGTGCTCGGTCGAGGTCGGCCAGCGACCGAATGGTCGGGCCGAGTGCCGGGGTGGGGCAGGTGGCGTGCCCCATCTCCTCGGCGGCGAGCGCGGGCTCGACGATCTCCTGCTCGGTCGTCGCGGGGTGATGCCCGAACGCGGTGCACTGGGGACCAGCCTGCTCCGGCCGTCCAGGTCGCACGAGGGCTTCGGCATCCGTACCAGGCCCTCGACCCTCGACACTGCTGGTGGCGAAGGAATAGCGTCGACGAAGGTAAGTCCCGTTGACCGGCACGCCGAAATGAGGCTGGGGGCCATGCACACCACCACCGATCCATTGACAGCTGCCGAGGAACAGAAGCGCGATCAGTTGGTGGACCGGGTGTTCGGTTCCCTGCTCGCGGGCATGGAGTTGCTGACCATGGACCTCGGTCGCAGGCTGGGGCTGTACCCCGCGATACACCGGCTCGGGTCCACCAATTCGGCCGGATTGGCGGCCGCGGCGGGGATATCCGAGCGGTACGCACGCGAGTGGCTCGAGCAGCAGGCCGCGGCAGGGATCCTCGGCGTCGTCGCCGACGGCAGCGAAAGTGACGGCCGCTCACGGCGTTACGAGATACCGCGAGCGCACGAGCCGGTCCTGATCGACGAGCAGAGCCTGGCGCACATGTTGGGTGCCGCCCCGATGCTCGCCGGATGCGGACTCACCCTGCCGGCGGTGACGGCCGCCTACCGCACCGGCGGCGGCGTCGCCTACGAGCAGTACGGCGCCGAGATCCGGCACGGCATCGGGTCCTTCAACCGTCCCGGGTTCGTCCACGACCTGCCCGGATGGATCGAAACGATGCCCGAGGTGACGGCGCGGCTGGGCGACGGCGCCGTGGTACTCGACGCCGGATGCGGTACCGGATGGTCGAGCATCTCCATCGCCGAGGCCTTCCCGAACGCCGAGGTGATCGGCGTCGACCTCGACGCCGCCTCGATTGCCGATGCCAGAGCCAACGTCACGGAACGGGGACTGGACGACCGCGTGCACTTCGAGGTCGCCAACGCCAACGGGATCGCCGACCTCGCGGACCGTCGTCGGCTGAGATTCGACTTCGCCCTGATATTCGAGGCGCTGCACGACATGGGCGATCCGGTGGGTGTGCTCGCTGGGATCCGCGAGGTCCTCACATCGGACGGCGTGATTCTGATCGGCGACGAGAATTCGGGCGAAGAGTTCACCGAGGGCGCGGGCGATGTGGAGCGGCTGCAGTATGCGTTCAGCGTCCTGCACTGCCTGCCCGCCACCATGGCGGAGTCGTCGGAGACCGCCAACGGGACGGTGCTGCGCCCGTCGACCGTCCGAAAGTGGGCTGTCGCGGCCGGGTTCGAGTCGTTCACCGAACTGCCGATCGAACACGACTTCTGGCGGTTCTACCGCCTCGACCGTTGAGCGCTGGGCTCGACACCCGATGCGTGAACCCGGGCAGAAACGCCCGGACCCCGGCGCCCGTCGAGCACCTGCCCGTCTCGCACCTGATAGGTTCGACCAGCCGCGACTGGCCCGCGAACAGGACACGCGGGTGCCTCGACACGACTGGTCACCAACCACGTCGCTCGAGACCGCGGCCGGCCGGGCCGACTACGCCCGCGCCCCGTCCGCGCTCGCCTCACGCGCCGCACCACCGCGCGCCGAGATGCCGTAGCGCAGTGTGCGTCCCCTCTCGCACCTGGACAAAGAGTAAGAGGATTACCGGAGAGTAACATGTAGGTCGTCTGCATGGTTTTCACTTAGAAAGAGCGAGGAAATTCATGACTGAGCGCGTTCAGGTCGGTGGGCTTCAGGTCGCCAAGGTTCTCTACGACTTCGTCAGCAACGAGGCACTGCCGGGCACCGGTGTAGACGCCGACGCCTTCTGGTCCGGCGCGGTCAAGGTCATCGAGGACCTCGCCCCGAAGAACAAGGCCCTGCTCGCCAAGCGCGACGAGCTGCAGGCGCAGATCGACGCGTGGCACCGCGAGCGCGCCGGTCAGCCCATCGACGCCGCCGAGTACAAGGCGTTCCTGCAGGAGATCGGCTACCTGCTGCCGACCCCGGCCCCGTTCGAGATCACCACCTCGAACGTCGACGCCGAGATCGCCAGCACCGCCGGGCCGCAGCTGGTGGTCCCGATCCTCAACGCCCGCTTCGCGCTCAACGCCTCGAACGCCCGCTGGGGCTCGCTCTACGACGCGCTCTACGGCACCGACGCCATCTCCGAGGCGGACGGCGCGGACAAGGGCAAGGGCTACAACAAGGTCCGCGGCGACAAGGTGATCGCCTGGGCCCGTGAGTTCCTCGACGCCGCCGCGCCGCTGGCCTCCGGCTCGCACGCCGACTCCAAGCGTTACTGGATCGACGGCACCGAGCTGAAGGTCGAGCTGACCGACGGCACCGTCACCACGCTCGCGCAGCCGGAGAAGTTCGTCGGCTACCTCGGCGAGAAGGACGCGCCCACCTCGGTGCTGCTGCGCAACCACGGCCTGCACGCCGAGATCCAGATCGACGCCTCCTCGCCGATCGGCCAGACCGACGCGGCGGGCGTCAAGGACGTCGTGCTCGAGTCGGCACTGACCACGATCATGGACTTCGAGGACTCCGTCGCGGCCGTCGACGCCGACGACAAGGTGGTCGGCTACCGCAACTGGCTGGGCCTCAACCGCGGCGACCTCGCGGAGGAGATCGACAAGGGCGGCAAGTCCTTCACCCGCACCCTCAACGGCAACCGCACCTACACCGCGCCGGACGGCGGCGAGCTCAGCCTGCACGGCCGCTCCCTGCTGTTCGTGCGCAACGTCGGTCACCTGATGACCAACCCGGCCATCCTCGACGCCGACGGCAACGAGGTCCCCGAGGGCATCCTCGACGCGCTGGTCACCAGCGCCTGCGCCGTCCACGGCCTGAGCACCGGCGACGCCAACGGCCCGCTGGCCAACAGCCGCACCGGGTCGATCTACATCGTCAAGCCCAAGCAGCACGGTCCCGAGGAAGTCGCGTTCACCGCGGAGCTCTTCGGCCGCGTCGAGCAGGTCCTGGGCCTGCCCGCGAACACGCTCAAGGTCGGCATCATGGACGAGGAGCGCCGCACCACGGTGAACCTGTCCGCGTGCATCAAGGAGGCCAGCGACCGGGTCGTCTTCATCAACACCGGGTTCCTGGACCGCACCGGCGACGAGATCCACACCTCCATGGAGGCCGGCGCCGTGGTCCGCAAGGCCGAGATGAAGAAGCAGCGTTGGATCTCCGCCTACGAGGACTGGAACGTCGACACCGGCCTGGCCGACGGCCTGCAGGGCAAGGCGCAGATCGGCAAGGGCATGTGGGCGATGACCGACCTGATGGCGGACATGCTCGAGCAGAAGATCGGCCAGCCCAAGGCCGGCGCCAACACCGCCTGGGTGCCGTCGCCCACCGGCGCCACCCTGCACGCGACGCACTACCACCGCGTGGACGTGTTCGCGGTGCAGGACCAGCTCAAGGGCAAGCCCCGCTGCACCGTCGACGACATCCTCACCATCCCGCTCGCCCCGAGCACCGACTGGTCGGACGCCGAGAAGCGTGAGGAACTCGACAACAACTGCCAGTCGATCCTCGGCTACGTGGTCCGCTGGATCGACGCGGGCGTCGGCTGCTCGAAGGTGCCGGACATCCACGACGTCGCACTGATGGAGGACCGCGCCACCCTGCGGATCTCCAGCCAGCTGCTGGCCAACTGGATCCGCCACGGCATCGTCACCGAGGCCGAGGTCGTCGAGGCGCTCGAGCGGATGGCTCCGGTGGTGGACCGTCAGAACGAGGGCGACGCCGACTACCGTCCGATGGCGCCGGACTTCGACACCAACATCGCCTGGCAGGCCGCGAAGGAACTGATCCTCGAGGGCGTCAACCAGCCGAGCGGCTACACCGAGCCGATCCTGCACCGCCGTCGCCGGGAGTACAAGGCCGCCAACGCCTGACCCCTCCTGACCGCCGCCGATGCCGCCGTCCCGACCTGTCGGGCCGGCGGCATCGCCGCATCTTCCGGCCCGGCCCGGATCCGTAGACTGGCGTCCGGCCGATCATCGACAGGCCCGCTCGGCGCGGGCAGACGGAGTGGGACGTGGGTCAACATCGCGGGGCATCCGGATCCAGAGGTGTCAGCCGGGGGCCCGTCATCGCCGTGGTCGCGGTGCTGCTGGTGATCCTTGCGGTGCTCGGCTGGATGCGCCTGCGCGATCGCATCTCCGACCAGGGCACCGCCGCCGCACAGACCTGCGTCGAGGGCGACGCCGTGCTCGACGTGACCGCCGACCCCGACATCGCACTCCCCCTCGGCGAACTCGCACGCCGCTACAACGACTCCGCGCCCGTGGTGCGCGACCACTGCATCAGCGTGACGGTGACCCCGGCTCCCGGGGAGTCCGTCGCCGACGCGCTCGCAGCCGGCGACCCCGCGCACTGGACCGGACCCGGACCCGCCCCCGCGCTGTGGATCCCGCAGAGCTCACAGTCCCTGGCCCGGGTCGCCGACCGTCCCGGTCTGGTGAACGGCCAGCCGAAGTCGGTCGCCTCCTCCCCCGTCGTCCTCGCCGCGCCGCCCGCCCTCGCCGACACTCTCGCCGGCCGACCGACCGGCTGGCAGGATCTCGCCGGCCTGCAGTCGGACCCGCGCTCGCTGGACACGGCGGGCCTGTCCGGGTGGGGGTCGCTGCGGCTGGCGCTGCCCACCGGTGCCGGATCGGAGCCGACCGGCCTGGCCGCGGAGGCCGTCGCGGCCGCGGTGTCGAACGCGGGCACCGGCCCGGTCACCGCAGAGCAGGCCGCCTCCACCCCGGTGGTCGCCGCCCTCTCGCAGCTCGGGATCGGGTCCGCGGCCCTCGACGGCGGCCCGCCGGCCACCACCGCAGACGCACTGGCCGCCCTCGGCAGTCAACCGCATCCCGCGGCCGGCGCCCTGCACGCGACGCCTGCCACCGAGCAGCAGGTGTACCGGGCGACTCGGTCCGGCGCGCCGCTGGCCACCCTGACGCCCACCGGCGCCACGCCCATCGCCGACCACCCGGCCGCGGTCCTGGCCACGGGTTGGGTCGACGAGACCCACAGCCGCGCCGCCGCCCAGTTCGTGGAGTACCTGCGCCAGCCGGAGCAGGCGGCCACGTTGCGTGACGCCGGATTCCGGACCGAGGACGGCGTGCCGACCGGCACCGACGCCGTGCCGTTCACCCCGGTCGCGACCGCTCTGCAGCCGAGCAGCGGCGCCGTCGCCGCGACGCTCACCGGCGTGGTCACCCATCCCGTCGCCGCCGCGAACGCCACGGTGCTGCTGGACGTCTCGGGTTCGATGAGCACGACGGAGGGCGGCGCCAGCCGGTTGCGCAACACCGCGGCGGCGCTCACCGCACAGGTCGCGCGCACGCCGGACTACTCCGGACTCGGACTCTGGACCTACTCCCGCGGGCTTGACGGCACCAAGCCGTACCGCGTCGTGGTGCCCACCGGGCCGCTGACCGACCCGGTCGCCGGCGTCGCCCGCCGGGAGGCCCTCGAGACCGCGCTCGGCGGCCTCACCMCGGCCACGGCGACGTCCACGTACGCGTCGGTGCAGGCGGCGTACAAGGCCGCGGTCGACGGATTCGTCACGGGCCGCCCGAACTCGTTGCTGCTCATCACCGACGGCCCCAACGACGACACCTCGATCAGCTCCCGCCAACTCCTCGCCTCGATCCGGGACGCGACGGTGCCGGGCAAGCCGGTGCCCGTCAACGTGATCGTCATCGGCGAGAACTCCGACGTCGCCACCCTGCGACAGCTCGCGGAGCAGACCGGCGGCACCGCGGTCACCGTGCCGACGTCGGACGGACCGGAACTCGAGCAGGCCGTCGGAAAGCTGCTGTCCTGACGGATGATCCGGCTTCTCGTCTTCGGTGCGTTCCTCGCGCTCGTCAGTTGGCTGCTGCACCGGCGCCTCACCCACGCGGTGGGCCTCGGCCCGCGCGGCACTCGCGCGGTCGCCGTCGCCCTCGCCGGGGCGTGGGTGCTCACCCTGGTCGGCCTCGGCAGCGGCGAGGTCTTCGACCCGTCGTGGGCCCGCGGACCTGCGTTCGTGGGCTGGGTCTGGCTCGCCGTGATGCTGTACCTGGCGCTGGGACTGATGCTGGTCGCCGCCGTGTCCGGTGCCTCGCGCCTGCTCTCGCGCACTGGCGGTGGTGAGTCGAGCGGCCCCGGCCTGACGCGGCGCCGGCTGCTGCGCGGGGCGACCGCGACGGTCGTCCTCGCGTCCTTCACCGCTGTCGGGTACGGCGTCGGCGAGGCCGCCACTCCGCGCGTACGGCACGTCCGGGTCCCGTTGCGGCGCTTGCCCGCCGAGTTCGCGGGGACGCGGATCGCCCTGGTGACGGACCTGCACGTGGGACCGGCCCGCGGTGCCGGTTTCACCCGCGAGGTCGTGTCCGCGGTCAGCGCCGAGCGACCCGACCTGGTCCTGCTCGGCGGCGACCTCGTCGACGGCACGGTCGCCAAGGTCGGCACCGACCTGGCGCCGCTGGCCGACCTGCGCGCCCCGCTCGGCGTGTTCGGAGTGAGCGGCAACCACGAGTTCTACGCGGGCGACGGCGGCCGATGGCTGGACCTGTGGGACCGGCTGGGCATCCACACGTTGCGCAACGCCCGCGTCGAGCTGAGCCGTGGCGAGGCCGTCGTCGACCTGGCCGGCATCCACGACTTCACCTCGCCGGCGCCGTACGAGCCCGACCTGCGCGCGGCGCTTGCCGGACGCGACCCGGACCGTTTCGTGATGCTGCTCGCGCACGAACCCAAACAGGCGCTCGAGGCGAACGAACTGGGCGTGGACCTGCAACTGTCCGGGCACACGCACGGCGGTCAGATGTGGCCGCTCGGGTACCTGGTGCCGCTGCAGCAGCCGTCGGTGACGGGCCTCGACCGGATCGGCGAGACCGTGCTGTACACCAGCCGGGGCGCGGGCGCGTGGGGTCCGCCGGTGCGGGTCGCCGCGCCGCCCGAGATCACGATCCTCGAGCTGACCGTCGACCCGGGCTGACCGTCCGTCGCCCGTGCTTCCGAGTGACCGAATGTCGCATTCGCTCAGTCAGGCGGGGTCAGAGGCACCAGACGAGATCTGCGGAGCCCGGCAGCGGGACCGAGAAGCAGATGTTCAACGACCCGTTCCCGAGTGGACGGCGCTCGGCCGAGGCGCTCGGCGCGGCGACCGCGCCGAGCGCGACAACGACGGCGGTGGCAGCGACGGCTCTTACGAGGATGGACTTCATGGCCTGCACCTTTGGCTGGACGACGGCGGCGTTGCGGCCGCCATCCGCAATCGTCCTCCCCGCGTGACGTTGTACACAATGATCGTTCGGGTCGCTCACGACTTGGCGTCAGCACCGATGTCCGCGCTCCCCAATGTCACAGCGACGCCCGTATGGGCAGCCGCTGTGACATTGGGGGCCAGGAATTCCGGGTCTAGTCGGCGAACGCCTCGATCGGCGGGCACGAGCACACCAGGTTCCGGTCGCCGTGGGCGCCGTCGATACGACGGACCGGCGGCCAGATCTTCGGGGCGTCCTTGCCGGCGGGGAAGACGGCGAGCTCGCGCGAGTACGGGTGCTCCCAGTCGCCGACCAGGCAGGCCGCGGTGTGCGGGGCGCCGCGCAGCGGGTTGTCCTCCACCGGCCACTCGCCGGCGGCGACCCGGCCGATCTCGGCGCGGATCGCGATCATCGCGTCGCAGAACCGGTCGATCTCGGCCAGGTTCTCCGACTCGGTGGGCTCGATCATCAGCGTGCCGGCCACCGGGAAGCTCATGGTCGGGGCATGGAAACCATAGTCCGCCAACCGCTTTGCCACGTCGTCGACGGTGACGCCGGTGTCCTTGGTGATCGGGCGCAGGTCCAGGATGCACTCGTGCGCGACCATGCCGTTCTCGCCGGTGTAGAGCACCGGGAAGTGCTCGTCGAGCCGCCGTGCGATGTAGTTGGCGGACGCGATGGCGGTGAGCGAGGCCTGACGCAGCCCTGCCGCGCCCATCATCCGGATGTACGCCCAGGTGATCGGGAGGATCGACGCGCTGCCGTAGGGCGCCGCCGAGACCGGCCCGGCGCCGCCCAGCTCGGGCGCCATCGGGTGCCCGGGCAGGAACTGGCTCAGGTGCGAGCGCACCGCGACAGGCCCGACGCCCGGACCGCCGCCGCCGTGCGGGATGCAGAACGTCTTGTGCAGGTTCAGGTGGCTGACGTCGCCGCCGAAGCGACCGGGGCGGGCGAGCCCGACCAGCGCGTTCAGGTTGGCGCCGTCGACGTAGACCTGTCCGCCCGCGTCGTGCACGGCCGCGCAGATCTCGGCGACCTCGTGCTCGTACACGCCGTGCGTGGACGGATAGGTGATCATGATGGCTGCGAGCCGCTCGGCGTGGTCGGCGATCTTCGCCTTCAGGTCGTCGAGGTCGACGTCGCCGTTGGGACGGCACGCCACCACCTCGACCTGCATGCCCGCCATCACCGCGGAGGCCGCGTTGGTGCCGTGCGCGCTGGACGGGATCAGGCAGGTGTCGCGGTGGTCGTCGCCGCGGCTGAGGTGGTAGCTGCGGATCGCGAGCAGGCCGGCGTACTCGCCCTGGCTGCCCGCGTTCGGCTGCAGACTCACCGCGTCGTAGCCGGTGATCGCGGCCAGCCAGTCCTGCAGGTCGGTGATGATCTGCAGCATGCCGGGGGCTTCGCCGGTCGGCGCGAATGGGTGCAGCCTGTTGAACTGCGGCCAGGTGATGGCCTCCATCTCGGCGGCCGCGTTGAGCTTCATGGTGCACGACCCGAGCGGGATCATGCTGCGGTCCAGCGCGATGTCCTTGTCCGAGAGCCGGCGCAGGTACCGCATCATCGCGGTCTCGGTGCGGTACGCGACGAAGGCCGGGTGGGTCATGAACAGGGAGGTCCGCGCGAGCGACGCCGGCAGCGAGTCGGCGCCCTGCGGCACCGCCGCACCGCTGACCCCGAACGCGGCCAGCACGGACTCGAGGTGCGCCGCGGTGGTCGCCTCGTCGCAGGAGATGCCCACGTGGTCGGCGTCGACGCGCCGCAGGTTGACGTTCCAGGCCTTCGCGGCCGAGGTGACGGCGTCGGCGCGGCCGGGCACCCGGGCGAGCACGGTGTCGAAGAACGCCTCGTGCACCACCTCGACGCCCGCGGCGCGCAGCCCGGCGGCGAGAGCGGTGGCGTGGCCGTTGACGCGCCGGGCGATCGCCCGGAGCCCGTCGGCGCCGTGGTAGCTGGCGTACATCGCGGCGAGCACCGCGAGCAGGACCTGCGCGGTGCAGATGTTGGAGGTGGCCTTCTCACGGCGGATGTGCTGCTCACGGGTCTGCAGCGCCAGCCGGTACGCCTTGTCGCCGTCCGCGTCCACGGAGATGCCCACGAGTCGGCCGGGAAGCTGGCGGGCGTGCTTGCTGTGCACCGCGAGGTAGCCGGCGTGCGGCCCGCCGAAGCCCATCGGGACACCGAAACGCTGGGTGGTCCCGAAGCAGGCGTCCGCGCCCTGGTCGCCGGGCGGGGTCAGCAGGGTCAGCGCCAGCAGGTCGGCGCCGACCGCGACCAGCGCGCCACGCTCGTGCGCGGCGGCGATCAGGTCGCCGTGGTCGACGACGCGGCCGGACGCGCCGGGCAGCTGCGCCAGCACGCCGAAGAACTCGCCCTCGGGCAGTCCCTGGGTGAGGTCCGCCTCGACGAGCTCGATGCCGAGCGGCGTCGCCCGGGTCTCGATCACGGCACGGGTCTGGGGGAACAGGTCGACGTCGATCACGAACCGCGGCGAGCGACTACGGCTGGCGCGACGCAGCAGGGTCATCGCCTCGGCCGCGGCGGTGGCCTCGTCGAGCATCGACGAGTTGGAGACCTCCATGCCGGTCAGGTCGGCGACCATGGTCTGGAAGTTGAGCAACGCCTCCAGCCGGCCCTGGCTGATCTCCGGCTGGTACGGCGTGTACGCGGTGTACCAGGCCGGGTTCTCGATCAGGTTCCGCACCAGCACCGGCGGGGTGAGGGTGTCGTAGTAGCCCAGCCCGATCATGGAGGTGGCGACGGTGTTCTGGTCTGCCAGCCGGGTCAGTTCGGCGAGCACCTCGTGCTCGGAGAGCGGCGCGGGCAGCACGTCCAGGCCGTCGCTGACCCCGTCCGTGACGGTGTCGAGGATGACCTCGGGGACGGCCTTGCCGGCCATCTCATCGAGGCTCGCGACGCCGACGACGTCGAGGATCCGGGCGAGCTCGCCCGCGTCCGGACCGACGTGGCGGTCGACGAAGGTGTGGCTTCTGGCGTCTGACAAGGCAACTCCCGCGGGGTGAAGGGTCCTAGGACACGCCCCGCGTCGTGCGGTGCGCTCCTCCCCCTCTGTCGCCTGCTCGTCGCCGCGAGCGCCTGAGAGATTCGGAAACCGACGACGGTCGGCCCCTTTCCCCGTGGGCGGGTGGGTACTCCCACCGCTTTCCAGAGACGTCGTAGCCCGCGCGGTCCCTTGTGCCTGAGAGATTGACGGGGAGGTGTTGCTCCTTCGGCGTCCGGAGCGAAATCCTCCGGAACTCTCCCGCGCGACGCGACGTACCTAGAATTCTAGGCTACGAATTCACCTGCGCGCGACGGCCCAACCCGTCGGGGGCTGTGTCCGCCGACACGTTTCTCGACGCCGGTGTCAGCCGATCTTGCGGTTGGCCCGGTTCTTGCGACGCGACGCCAACTCGTCCTCGGGGCTCGGCTCGCTCTCGCCGCCGTCGGCCCGCTCGGCGGGGAAGTCCGCGATGGCGCCGGTCAGCTCGCGCATTGCGCCGCTGACCGCGATCCCGAACACGCCCTGACCGCCCTGCAGCAGGTCCACGACCTCCTCCGCGGAGGTGCACTCGTAGACGGTGGTGCCGTCGGAGAAGAGGGTGATCTTGGCCAGGTCGCCGACGCCACGCTTGCGCAGGTGATCGACCGCGACGCGGATGTTCTGCAGGGAGATGCCGGTGTCGAGCAGTCGCTTGACGATCTTCAGGACCAGGATGTCCTTGAAGGAGTACAGGCGCTGGCTG
Source organism: Rhodococcus sp. P4_F5 (assembly GCF_056401315.1). Classification (NCBI taxonomy): domain Bacteria; kingdom Bacillati; phylum Actinomycetota; class Actinomycetes; order Mycobacteriales; family Nocardiaceae; genus Rhodococcus; species Rhodococcus sp. P4_F5. The sequence continues at coordinate 45,771 of NZ_JBFUJP010000018.1, forward strand.
CCGGATCCCGCGGCCCCGCGGATCGACGGCACCACCAGTGAGGTGCGGGCCCAGTAGTCGAGCTGGCGGTAGGTGATGCCGGCGATCTGGCAGGCGCTGGGCACCCGGTAGCCGACCAGTTCGTCCGGCACGGAGTCGTCGGGGAACAGGCCCGGCTGCATGTCCTCCACCGGACCAGAGGGAATCTGCGACTCGGGGACGGGGGTCTCGACGACCGGGGCGTTCGGAGTCTGGGCGTTCGGAGTCTGGGAATCGCCGCTCGATGCGTCGTCACCGGCCGACCCGGCCCGGGCTCCCGGGTTCGAGACGAGGTTTCGCCGAGGATCCTGCGGCTGATCTACCACTGACTGCTCCCTCTCGCACGGACAAATCCCATACCGTGGATTCAACTCAGGGTACGCCCCGGGACGAATCACATGATGGATATTTACTGGTGCAGACGGTATGGGGCCACGAAACCGCGGTCAACGCAACACGCCCAAGCGGCACCTACCAGAAGTCACAACGATCTGGTTTCTCCAGGTCGCGACACGGAGGCAATTGTTACGTATCTGTTGCTTTGAAGTCGTCAGGGGACACCGACTCGAGAAACTCCTTGAACTTCTCGACCTCGTCCTCGCGCTCGTCCGGCATCACCAGGCCCGCCTCGGCCAGCACGGTCTCCTCCGCGAAGATCGGCACCCCGGCCCGCAGCGCGATCGCGACGGAGTCCGACGGCCGGGCCGAGACCCGCAGATCCTCGTCGAAGACCAGGTCCGCGTAGAACGTGCCTTCCTGAAGGTCCACGATCCGCACCTCGCGCAGCGTGTGGCCGAGCGCCCCGATCAGGGTGGTGATGAGGTCGTGGGTGAGCGGACGCGCCGGCTCCACGCCCTGCTGTTCGAGGGCGATCGCCGCGGCCTCCGTCTGACCGATCCAGATGGGGAGGTACCGGTCGCCGTCGGCCTCCCTGAGCAGCAGTACCGGCTGATTCTGTGGCTGCTCGACACGAATACCGATCACACGCATCTCGCTCATCGCGTCTGCCTTCCGTCTGCCGTGGCACTGTCCCCGCACACCGAAGCGGTACCGCCGATTCTATTCCGACACCGCGACGCGTTCGACTCCTGCGGGGTCAGCGATCTAGGGCGCCACGCACCGCGGTCTTGACCAGGCAGGTGTGCAGCGTCAAGGACAGCGCCGCCAACTCGCGGACCATCTCCTCCGCGCGGTCCCGGGCGCCCGCGTCACGACCCTTGGCCACCGGCCCCGCGATCTGGGCGACCAGACCGGCCTCGCGGTCGGCCGCCAGCTTGAATGCACGCAGGTGCCGCACCTCGAGCCCGAACGCGGACATCGCCTTCGCGGTCCGCGCCAGGGTCACCGCCTCCTCGTCGAAGAAGCCGGCGGCGCCGGGCACCACCAGCCCACCGCGGATCAGCTCGGTGAGGAATCCCTCGTCCGTCCCCGAACGGGCCAGCAGGTCCACCCGGCTGATCCGCACCTCACGGTCGGCGCGGAACTCCTCCGGGGAGACCTCGCCCGGCGCGATGGCCAGCGCCCGCGGCCGTCGCGGCGGCGAGTCCGGGGACCCGACCACCGCGACACCGCGGTCGATCGCCTCGAGCTGTTCCTTGATGACCTTGAGCGGCAGGTACTGGTCGCGCTGAGCAGTCAGCACAAACCGCAGCCGTTCACAGTCCGACACCGAGAACCGCCGGTATCCCGACGGAGTGCGCTCCGGACTGATCAGCCCCTCCGCCTCGAGGAAGCGGATCTTCGAGATGGTGATGTCCGGAAAGTCGGGGCGCAACCGGTCCAGGACGGAGCCGATCGACATCCCGCCCTGGGTCCGCTGCCGGACGGCAGTCATCAGCTACCCGAACCCGCAGCCGAGTCGCCGGACGCGCCGCGGGGGCCGGTCAGGAACACGAGACGGAACTTGCCGATCTGCACCTCGTCGCCGTTGGCGAGCGTGGCGGAGTCGACCGGCTCCCGGTTGACGTAGGTGCCGTTGAGGCTGCCCACGTCGACGACCTGGAAGTCGTTCTCGTCCTGACGGAACTCGGCGTGCCGACGGCTGACCGTGACGTCGTCGAGGAAGATGTCGCTGTCCGGGTGCCGACCGGCCGAGGTGGTCGGCTGGTCCAGCAGGAATCGCGATCCGGCGTTGGGGCCGCGCTTGACGACGAGCAGCGCCGAACCGACAGGCAGACCCTCCACCCCGGAAACCGGCGCCTCGGCGGCTGGCGTGGCGGTCGCCGTGCCGTCCAGTTCACTGAGGAAATCTGCGCGGAAAACCGACGTGGTTTCTGCCGGCGTTTCCCCAAGAACCGCGTCGTTGTCGTTCTCGCTCACCGTTTCTCCTCCTCAGTCCGACCGATCCGGGAGACCTCCCGGACAAATCTATAGCCACAACCACATTCCGATGCGGACCTGCGCCCCGACACGGCGAATGCGCTCGCCTTCGACCGTACCCTGCGACAGCCTGTCCGCGTAGACATCGCCGGTCGAGTCGGGTGCAGGTTACTCGCCTGCGAGCGCCTTGTAGGCGTCCGCGTCGAGCATTCCCGCGAGCGCGGCGTCGAGGGTCGCCTCGTCGGCGACCTCCAGCTCGACCAGCCACCCGCCAGCGTACGGAGCGGAGTTCACCAGCTCCGGGCTGGCCTCCAGATCCGCGTTTGCCGCAATGACTTTCGCGTTCAGTGGAGCGTAGATGTCCGAGACGCTCTTGGTCGACTCGACCTCGCCGAAGGAGTCACCGGCGACGACGTCCTCGTCGACGGCGGGCAGCTGTACGAAGACGACGTCGCCGAGCTGCGACTGCGCGAAGTCCGTGATGCCGACCCGAACGGTGGCCGGTCCGGTCCGCTGGACCCATTCGTGCTCCGCCGTGTAGCGCAATTCGCTCGGCGTATTGGTTTCACTCACCGTGAGGTCCTTTCGACGATCTTCCGAGGGGCGCGCCGCGCGCGCCGTTGACAAATCGGAGATCTCAGTTGCCGGGACGAGAGTATTGGCGTGGTTTCGTCTCTCGCAAGGCGGCGATCGTGACCTGCTGCGATTGATCGACCGATACCCGGCCGCCGCTGCGCGCGACGGTGTCCACCACGCCACCGGGAATGTTCAGCGCCGCCGCCAGCGTCGGCGGGTCACCGATCGCGACCACCTTGTACGGCGCCGCCAGCGCGGTCCCGTCGAGCTGAATCCGGCCCGCCTGCCCGGTCACCCAGGAATTCACCCCGATCCGGATCGGCTCGGATCCCGCGCCGCCCACCTCGATCGCCTCGGCACCGGCCGCCCGCAACTCCTGAATCAGGTCCAGCAACACCTCCGAGCCGACGCCGTTGTTCGGGTCGGTGACGGTCAACTCCACACCCGGTCCGGTCGCCGGGGCGGCGCCCACCTGGATCGACAGCGCCGCCAGCCGTGCCTTCGCCTCCGCCAGCGCCGCCTCGGAGCCACCGCCGCTGCGCTGCAGGGTCGCCAGCGTGGCCTCGAGCGAGGCGACCTCCTCGCGCAGCGCCGCCTCCCGCTGGTTGAGGTTGTCCAGCAGCACCAGCAGGTCCGCCGGCCGGGCGGAGTCCAGGCTGTCGCCGGAACCGGTGTCGCGCACCTGGGTCACGATCGCGACGCCCAGGACCCCCACCAGCAGCGCCGCCAGCAGCCCGAAGACCACCCGGGACCGGCGCGCGGCCGCGGTGGTGTCGGTGCGCAGCTCATGCCTGCCCTCGCCGTTCACCGCTCACGCACCGAACAGTCGACGCCGCAGCGCGGCGGCGTTGCCGAAGATCCGGATGCCCAGGACCACTACGATCGCGGTGGACAGCTGGGTCCCCACGCCGAGCTGGTCACCGAGCCACACGATCAACGCCGCCACCAGCACGTTGAACACGAAGGACACCACGAACACCTTGGCGTCGAATATCTCGTCCAGGTACGCCCGCAGGCCGCCGAACACCGCGTCCAGCGCCGCCACCACCGCAATCGGCAGGTACGGCTGCACCGCGTCGGGCACCTGCGGGCGGAACACCACGCCCAGCACGATCCCCGCGACCAACGCGAGCACCCCGTAGATCGCGTACCCGTTCTTCACGGCCTTGACCGGCTTCACTGCCCACTCACCTCACGTGCGGTTCGAATCTCCCGGGTGGATGCCCCGGGTACGGAAAGGTCGTCCTGCTCGGTCACGGTGAATCCCGCGCCGTAGAGCTGTGCCACGCCGGACATCCGGAGGTAGGCCTCGCTCACCACGAACCCGGTCTGCATCTTGGCGGTGGACCCGATCGCCGAGATCACGTACGGCGACGGCACCGGCTGGTTGTCCACGAGCATCGCGCCACCAGCCTGCCGGACCGTGACGGCCGGACCAACCCGGACGCCGCCCACGGCGACCGCCTCGGCGCCGCTGGCCCACAGCGCGTTCACCACCGACTGGATGTCCCGGTCCAGGACCACCGGCTTCGCGGCGCGCGCGTTTGGCCTGGACTGGTCGGACAGGTCCGGCCGAGCCGACGGGTCGGTGAGGGTCACCTGGAGACCGGGTCCGTGCACCGGGTCCAGCGCCGCCGCCTGCTCCATCGCGCCGAGCCGGCCGAGGACGTCCGCGCCGTGCGCGTCGCCTGCCAACGCGGCGGCCCGCAGGGTCTCGGTCTGTGCGGCCAGCTCGTCCCGGGTCCGGGCGAGGTCGTCGCCGCGGGACTCGGCGGCGTCGACCTTGGTCAGGATCTCGCTGCGCACCTGGTCGGTACCCGGCGCCCGGTCGCTGGCCTGCGCGTACGCCACCCCGAACAGCAATCCGAGCACGATGCCGCCCGCCACGCACCACGCGGTCGCGTGCAGCGGCTTGTGCAGCGAGTGGCCGCGCGCCCGGTCCTCGGCGGCCGCCGCGTAGCCCGGGTCGAGCCCTTCGTTCTGCAGTGCGCGCAGCAGCGCCGGGGCCGGGTTGCGGCGAACTTCCTCCCGTTTCACCGGCGTTCTGGCTCCGTCTGCCGCGCACCGACCGGCACCTCACGGGCGATGTTCGCCGCGGCCAGCAGGTACAGCAGGCCGGTCCACACGTACAGGCCGGTGCCCCAGATGAGCAGCGCGTAACCCCAGGCCCGCGCGATCGGGGCGAATCCCCAGTCGCCTTGCGCGGCCAGCACCAACGGCAGCGCGAACATCAGGGCGAACGTGGCGGCCTTGCCCAGGTACAACACGGCGGGCGGCGGCAGCCCACGACGACGGTAGATCGGCAGGACCAGCGCCAGGATCAGGTCGCGCCCGATCAGGACGGCCGCCACCCACCACGGGATGATGCCGCGCAGCGCGAACCCGACCAGGGTGGTGATCACGTACAACCGGTCCACCAGCGGGTCCAGCAGCGCACCCAGCCGGGAGGTCTGGTTCAGCAGCCGCGCCAGCTTGCCGTCGGCCCAGTCGGTGAACCCGCTGAGCATCAGGATCGCCAGGGCCCAGCCGTCCGCCTGCGGGACGAGCAACAGGTACAGGAACAGCGGGATCCCGAGCAGACGGATCACGCTGAGCACGTTGGGCACCGTCAGCACCCGGTCGGTCACCACCGGCTCCGCGACGGCCGCCTCGCCCGCAGTCGCTTCTGGGACGTTCGGGCCGTCCGCCACACCACGTGGCCGGTCTCCGGTGTCCATTGGTCCCCCTGCGCTGTCGGTCCGCGATTACTGCGGACCAGCGTGTCACACGGAGTGGACCGGTGCCCGGACCCGGGCCACCGCGTCGGCGCTGAGGCTGCCCAGGTAGAGCCAGCCGTCGGCCTCCCGCACCCCCGTGACCGGCGCGTAGCTGCCCTTGCCGCCCTGCAGGCTGTGCACCACGGTGCCGTCGCCGTCCAGGCCGAGCACCCACCCCCGCTGCTCCGGGTCCGGCTGCGCCCACCCGGGCAGGTTCGCCGCCACGATCCGCAGGGCCGGGTGCGGCGCCAACAGGTCGAGCAGGCGCATGCGCGGACTGTAGAGCGCCACCCAGAAGATCCCGGCGGCGGTCTGCGAGGTGACGTTGTCGGGGATCCCCGGCAGGTTCTCCGCCCACGTCGAGACCGTGCCGGCCCGCGGCCCGGTCAGCTCCACCCGCCGGATCCGGTAGGCGCCGGTCTCGGCGACGATCAGGTAGGACTCGTCCGCGGACAGGCCGACCCCGTTGCCGAACTGCAACCCGTCGGCCAAAAGGTCGGTCTCGCCGGTCGCCGGGTCCAGTCGCACCAGCCGCCCGGTGCCGCAGTGTTCGAGCAGGTCGTTGCGGTGCTCGGCGATGGTGAAGCGGGCGGAGGAGTCGGTGAAGTAGACGGCCCCGTCCCGGCCGACGGCGGAGTTGTTGCAGGCGACCAGCGGGGTGCCCAGGGCGGTGTCCGTCAGTGTCTCGATCCGGCCGGTGTCGTCCACCCGGAGCACGCCACGTTCGGCGTCACAGACGAGGTACCGACCGTCGTCGAGGACCTCCACCCCGAGCGGGCGGCCGCCGGTGTCGGCGACGACGGTGGCCCGGCCCGGGGCGTCGAAGCGCCACACCCTGCCGTCGTCGGTGCCGGTGACCAACCGGCCCTCGTGGTCGACGGCCACGTCCTCCGGTCCGCGGCCGGCGGGCATGGTCCAGCGCTCCGCGGCGTCGAGTTCGGTGTTCGGCGCCAGCACTCCCGTCAACGGGGGCGGGGTCGGCGCATGCCAGGCCACCGGCTCGACGCCGGTCCGGTCGAGCCGCCGCAGTGCCGAGTACACGATGCCCATGACCGAAACGGTAGACGCGCCGCGGCACCGGCGCGCGGCGATCGCCGCTCCTGCCGTGATCACCGCGCTCGGGCACCATGGACACGTGAACCTCGCCGCCTACGAGTCGAAGCCCCTGACCTACCCGGAGGTCGGGGCCACCCGCGGCCGCCTGCCCGCGGGATACCACCACGTGCACGAGGCGCGGTCGGTCGGCCACGGGGCCGCGACGTTCGAACGTGCGGCCGCGGCGGTTCTCGGCTGGGACATGCACCGGGGCGCCGGGCTGCGCGTCACCGCGTCGACGCCGGTGGCGCAGCCCGGCGCCGTCGCCGTGCTGGGCCTCGGGCCGCTCCGGGTCCCGTGCCGCGTCGTGTACGTGGTCGACGAGCCGCTGCGCCGGGGGTTCGCGTACGGGACCCTCCCGGGCCATCCCGAATGCGGCGAGGAGTCCTTCGTCGTGGAGCTGGACCCCGTTTCCGGCGACGTGCTGACCCGCATCACCGCGTTCTCGCGGCCCGGAAACCGGCTCGTCAGGCTGGCCGGTCCCGCGAACCGGATGGTTCAGTCCGTGATCACCCGCCGCTACCTTCGCGCCGTCGGGTCCGTCTAGGGTCGCCGATCAGCGGGCCGCGAAGTCCGGCTGGGCGAACGCGTCCACCCGGGTGTGCCTGCCGCGCAGCACCACCTCCCGGAACTGGTGCATGACCGCGGCGGTCGGCGCGAACAGGTACTCACCGCGAAAAGGCCACTGGATCAACGGTTCCGGGCTGTCGGCGATCGCGTGGAAGCGCGGTTCGCGATCCAGTTCGGCCATCGTCACCTCGAAGACGAGGGCCACCTCGTCGGGGTTCGGCGCGAGCGGCGCGTCCAGGTCACCGACCCACACGACCACCGGGGTGATGACGTACCCGGAGCGGGTGACGAAGTCGTCGAGCCGGCCGAGCACCCCCGACGGCGCGGCCCGCACCCCCAGCTCCTCCTCGAGCTCCCGGATCGCGGCCTCCGGCGGCGTCTCCCCCGGGTCGATGGCGCCGCCCGGCAGCGCGAACTGGCCGGGGTGTGCGCGCATCTTGCTCGGGCGCAGGGTGAGCAGGAGGGTCGGCTCCGCGCCGGCCCGCGTCACCACGGCCAGCGCGACCGCGGCGTGACGTCGGCCGCCCAGGTCGGCGGTGCGCGTCTCGAACGCCCCGAGGGCAGCGGCGCAGGACTCGCGGGTGAGCGTCGGTGCGTCCATGGACCGACAGTAGCGGCCCGGTGCGGTTCCGGACCGCWGGTCCGAGCGACTCGAGTCTCGAGCGCCGAGTTCCGAGTTCCGAGTTCCGAGTTCCGACGGCACGGGAATCCACCCGCCCCGGAATACAGAAAAGGCGGCTCCGGATTTCTCCGGAACCGCCTTCAACTGTCGGGCTGACAGGATTTGAACCTGCGACCACCTGACCCCCAGTCAGGTGCGCTACCAAGCTGCGCCACAGCCCGTTTGCCCCCTTGCGGGTGCTCGATGAGATTACATCAGTGGCACTCCGGATCGCGAATCGACTGGTCGGCGGCCTGTTTCACCCGTCCGACAGCGCCTCCCCGGACACCACCGCGGCAAACGAAACGGGGCGACGGCACAATGCCGTCGCCCCGTCGCGTCAGTACCGCTTCTTGTCAGTACCGCTTCTTGTTGTTGCGCTCACGCTTCTCACGCACCCGCACGGAGACCCGCACCGGGCTGCCGTCGAAGCCGAACTCCTCGCGCAGCCGGCGCTCCAGGAACCGGCGGTAGCCGGCCTCCAGGAAGCCCGTGGTGAACAGCACGAAGGTCGGCGGACGGGTGCCCGCCTGGGTGGCGAACATGATCCGCGGCAGCCGGCCGCCACGCATCGGCGGCGGCGTCGCGGCCACGACCTCCTTGAGCCAGGTGTTCAGCCGGCCCGTCGGGACGCGCTTGTCCCAGGACTCGAGCGCCGTCTCCAGCGCGGGCACCAGCTTCTGCACGGCCCGGCCGGTGTGTGCGGAGATGTTGACCCGCTGCGCCCACGGCACCCGCACCAGCTCGCGGTCGATCTCCTTCTCCAGCATCAACCGGCGGTCCTCGTCGACGAGGTCCCACTTGTTGAATGCCAGCACCAGCGCCCGGCCCGCGTCGGAGACCATCGACAGCACCCGCAGGTCCTGCTCGGTGATCGGCTGAGAGGCGTCGATCAACAGGATCGCCACCTCGGCCGCCTCGATGGCGCCCTTGGTGCGCAGCGAGGCGTAGAACTCGTGCCCGCTGGCATGGCTGACCTTCTTGCGCAGGCCCGCGGTGTCGACGAAACGCCACACCTTCTCGCCCAGCTCCACCAGCGAGTCGACCGGGTCGACGGTGGTGCCGGCGACGTCGTGCACGACGGACCGCTCGGAGCCGGAGAGCTTGTTGATCAGGCTGGACTTGCCGACGTTCGGCTTGCCGACCAGCGCGACGCGGCGCGGGCCCTGTCCGGCGGTGCCCTCACGAGGGGTCTCCGGCAGGTCGGCCAGCACCTGGTCGAGCAGGTCGCCGGTGCCGCGGCCGTGGATCGCGCTCACCGAGTACGGCTGGCCCAGGCCGAGCGACCACAGTGCGGCCACCTCGGACTCTGTGCGCTCGTCGTCGACCTTGTTGGCCACCAGGATGACCGGCGTCTTCGACCGACGCAGCACCCTAGCGGCGGCCTCGTCGGTGGCGGTCGCGCCGACCACCGCGTCGACCACCAGGATGATCGCGTCGGCGGTCGACATCGCCAGCTCGGCCTGACGCGCCACCGACTGCTGCAGGCCCTTCGCGTCGGGCTCCCAGCCACCGGTGTCCTGCACCAGGAAGCGTCGGCCGGCCCAGTTTGCGTCGTACGAGACACGGTCCCGGGTCACGCCCGGAATGTCCTCGACGACGGCCTCACGGCGGCCGATAATCCGGTTGACCAGCGTCGACTTGCCGACGTTGGGGCGGCCGACGATCGCGAGGGTGGGGACGGCAACGTCCTCGAAGCCCTCCTCACCGTCGACGAAGTCGGCAAGCTCCCAGTCCGACTCCTCGTTCCAGACGCCATCTCCGGCGAAACTCGCTCCGCCGATGTCCACACTCTCGGTCACTGCACTGCTCCAGTTCTTTCGCGCACCACCAGCAGCAACCTGCCGATCACGTCTTCTATGCCCAGTTCACTGGTGTCGACGGTCACCGAGTCCTCTGCGGGCCGCAGCGGGGACACCTCACGGGTCGAGTCCAGATGGTCGCGCCGCTTCACGTCGGCGAGCACTGCCGCGAGGTCGTCACCGCGACCCTCGGCGACATTCTGTGCGTTCCGCCGCTGCGCCCGCGCCTCGGCGGACGCGGTCAGGTAGATCTTCACGTCGGCGTCGGGCAGCACCACGGTGCCGATGTCCCGGCCCTCCACGACGATCCGCTCGGTGCCGGCGACCAGCTGCCTCTGCTTGTCCACCAGGATGGTCCGCACCTCCGGCACCGCCGCGACCGCGGAGACCGCGGCGGTCACCGCGGCGCCGCGGATCTCGTCGGTGACGTCCTCGCCCGCGAGCAGCACCCCGTCCGAATCCGGATCGGTGCCGACGTTCAGCTCGAGCGACTCGGTCGCCGCGGCGACCGCCGCGGGATCGGACACGTCGACGCCGGAGCGCAACGCGTGCAGCGTGGCGATCCGGTACATCGCACCGGTGTCGAGGTAGCGCGCGGCCAGCCCGATAGCGAGGCGTCGGGACACGCTCGACTTGCCGGTGCCGGACGGTCCGTCCATGGCCACGACGAGTCGGCTACCGGTCCTCTGAGCGGTCTCGGTCGCCGCGCTCGCTCCGGTCACAGGCCGACCGCCTGGTACAGGCTGCCGACCTCGCCGCGACCGAGCACCCGCAGGGTGCCGGGTCGCCCGTCGCCGAGCGCAACCGCACCGATGTCGGTCCGGACCAGACGCACCACCGGGTGCCCGACGGCGTCGAGCAGCCGGCGCACGATGTGCTTGCGTCCCTCGTGCAGCACGATCTTCACCAGCGACTTGCCCTCGCCGATGTCGAGCAGCGCGAACTGGTCGACCTTGGCCGGGCCGTCCTCGAGTTCGACACCCGCCTTCAGCGTCTTGCCGAGACTCCGCTCGACGGTGCCGGACACCGTCGCGAGGTAGGTCTTCGGGACCTCGAACGACGGATGCATCAGCCGGTGAGCCAGGTCGCCGTCGTTGGTCAGCAGGATCAGTCCCTCGGTGTCGGCGTCGAGCCTGCCGACGTGGAACAGACGCTGCCCGGCGGACACCCGCTCGGAGACGATGTCGCCGATGCAGGGGCGACCGAGGTCGTCCGACATCGTGGACTGCCAGCCACGCGGCTTGTTCAGCGCGATGTGGACCAGGTCCTTCTTGACGACGACGCGGATGCCGTCGACACGGACCACCGCGTTCTCGGGGTCGACCCGCAGGCCCTGTTCGACGACGATGCGGCCGTCGACCTCGACGCGCCCCTGGTCGATCAGTTCCTCGGCGGCACGCCGCGAGGCGACGCCGGCCTGAGCCAGCACCTTCTGCAGACGCATACCCTCGCCGGACGCCATCCGCGGAGGCCCGGAGGCCTCGTCGGTGTGCTGGTGCCGTGCGGGCTTGGCGTTGCTGAGCTTCGGCGTGGCCGCCTGGGCGCGCTGCGGCTTGGCTGCCTTGGGCTTGCCGTACTTGTTCTGATCCGCCGGCGGCTGGGCCGCGCCACGAGGGGCGGCACCGCGGGGAGCTGCGCCACGGGGGGCACCGCCACGCTCGGTGCGCTCGTACGGAGCGCGCGACTCGCCACCACGGGGGGCGCCACGCTCGGTGCGCTCGTACGGAGCACGCGACTCGCCGCCACGGGAAGCGCCACCACGAGGGGCCGCGCCACGGTCGTAGGAACCACGCGACTCGCCACCACGGGGAGCACCGCCACGGGGCGCCGCGCCGCGATCGTACGAACCGCGCGACTCGCCACCACGGGGAGCACCGCCACGAGGCGCCGCACCGCGATCGTACGAACCACGCGACTCGCCGCCGCGCTCGTAGCCGCCACGGGAAGCGCCACCACGAGGGGCCGCGCCGCGATCGTAGGAACCGCGCGACTCGCCACCACGGGGAGCACCGCCACGAGGCGCCGCGCCGCGATCGTAGGAGGAGGAGCCGCGGGTGCTGCCGCCGCGGGGGGCGCCGCCACGCGGGGAGTCATCGCGCTGGTAGGAATCGCGCGGGGAGGAACTGCGGGGTGCGCCACCCCGCGAACCCGACCCCGTGCGGGGTGAGTCCTTCTGGTACGAATTTCTGTCGGCGGGATTGCTCCTGCCACGGTCCGGTGTGCCATCTCGGCGAGCGGGCTTGTTCACTTGAGGGTCCTGTCACTCTTCACTATCAATTCGGGTGTCCAAATCGGGTTTGGATCCCGCCCGGCCGGTTCCCAGTTTGGTGAACCGCGGGTCTGACTCCATGTCGTCGCTGATGTCGTCGATGACGTCGACGTCGGGTAGCAGCGGTGCCAGTGCCGGCAGGTCTGCCAGCGACGCGAGGCCGAGCCGTTCCAGGAACAGCTCGGTCGTCGCGTAGGTCGTTGCATTGGTCTCGGAGTCCACACCGGCCTCCGAGACCAGTCCGCGGGCAAGCAGGGTACGCATCACGCCGTCGACATTCACACCGCGAACCGCACTCACCCGTGCACGGGTCAATGGTTGACGGTACGCAACAACCGCCAAGGTTTCCAACGCCGCACGTGTGAGCTTCGACCTGGCACCGTCGAGGAGCAGTCGCTCGACGTACGGCGCGTACTCGTTCCTGGTGTAGAAACGCCAGCCGTCGCCGGCGTACCGCAGGTCGATTCCGCTGCGCCGGGCGGTCAGTGCCGCCGCCATCGCACGCAGTCGCCCGCGTACCCGCGCGGGCTTGTCGCCGACCGCGGACGCGAGCGCGTCGTTACTCGCCGGCGAGTCCACCACCAGCAGCACTGCCTCCAGCGCGGCGTCGAGTTCACCGTCCGAGAGCCGGTCCTGCGCCTCCGCGTCGCCGAAACCGTCGTCGCCGAAACCGTCGTCGCCGATGCCCGCGGCTTCGAAACCTCCGGCTTCGAAACCACCGACGTCGAACTCGGAGGCCGCTCCGGCCTCCTCCCGGCTCTCGTCGACCGCGCTCATCCGTAGTCCTCCGCACTCACCAGGGTCCGCCCGTCCGCGTCCACGTCACCGGTCCAGCTCACCCGTAGCTCGCCGAGCGGCTCGGGCTGTTCGAACGCCACGGCCTGCTCACGGTAGAGCTCGAGCAGCGCCAGAAATCTTGCCACGATCTGCACGGTGACGTCGCAGCCGACGATCAACTCGTCGAAGGTCGCCCACTCGCCGATCCCCCGGGCCTTGAGCAGGTCCAGCACGATCGCGGCCTGCTCGGGTACCGACACCGTCGGCACGTGCAGGTGGTCGAGGCCGACGGTGGGGACCGGCCGCGGCGCGAACGCGGTGGCCGCGATCTCCGCGAACCGCTGCGGGTCGACGCCGAGCAGGACCTCGGGCAGCAGCCCCGCGAACTTGTCCTCCAGGGAGACGGACCGCGGGTACCGACGCAGCGCCGCCGACTCGAGTTCCGCGAACAGCTGCGCCACCTGCTTGTACGCGCGGTACTGCAGCAACCGCGCGAAGAGCAGGTCCCGGGCCTCGAGCAGCGCCAGGTCCTCCGCGTCCTCGACGTCGCCTGAGGGCAGCAACCGCGCCGCCTTGAGGTCCAGCAGCGTCGCCGCGACCACCAGGAACTCGGTGGTCTGGTCCAGGCCCATGTCGCTGCCCAGCAGCCGCGTGTACGCGATGAACTCGTCGGTGACCGCGTGCAACGCCACCTCGGTGACGTCGAGCTTGCGTTGGCTGATCAGGCTGAGCAGCAGGTCGAAGGGACCCTCGAAGTTCCGCAGCCGGACCCGGAATCCGCTCTCCACGGTCGACGGAGCCGACAGCCCCGCGGTCTCCGTCTGCCCAGGATCGGCCACGTCCGGAACTGCCACTTCAGGATCTACCACTTCGGGATTGACTGGAACGGGATCGGTCGACTCGCTCTCGAACGGTGCGGTCTCGTCGCCCACTACCGACCGGACCGGTGAATCACCTCGCGCGCGAGCGCCCGGTACGCCTGCGCGCCACCGGACTTCGGCGCCCAGGTGGTGATGGGCTCGCCGGCGACGCTGGTCTCCGGGAAGCGCACGGTGCGGTTGACGACGGTGTCGTAGACGAGGTCGCCGAACACCTCGACGACCCGGGCCATCACGTCGCGGGCATGCAGCGTCCGCGCGTCGAACATGGTCACGACGATGCCGGACATCTCGAGCCGCGGGTTGAGCCGGTCGCGGACCTTCTCGACGGTGTCGTTGAGCAGCGCCAGCCCGCGGAGGCTGAAGTACTCGCACTCCATCGGGATGATGACGCCCTCCGCGCAGGCCAACGCGTTGACGGTGAGCAGGCCCAGCGACGGCTGGCAGTCGATGAGCACGTAGTCGTAGCGGTCCAGCACCGGGTGCAGCACCCGGCCGAGGGTCTGTTCGCGTCCCACCTCGTTGACCAGCTGGATCTCCGCGGCGGACAGGTCGATGTTGCTCGGCAGCAGGTCCAGGTTCTCGACGCGGGTGCGCATCAGCACCTCGTCGATGGAGACCCGGGGCTCCACCAGCAGGTTGTGCACGGTCAGCTCGAGGTCGTGGTGCGCGACGCCGAGTCCCGCGGACAGCGCGCCCTGCGGGTCGAGGTCCACCAGCAGCACCTTGCGCCCGCACTCCGCGAGAGAGGCGCCCAGGTTGATGGTCGACGTGGTCTTCCCGACGCCACCCTTCTGGTTGCACATCGCGATGACCTTCGCCGGCCCGTGCGAGGCCAGCGGCTGCGGCTCGGGCACGAACCGCAACGGCCGTCCCGTCGGTCCCAGGTTCTCCTCGTCCCCAACCCCGTGATCGCCGTCTGCACGGCCTGCTACGTCCAAGTTCCGGCTGTCGAAGAGCGCTCTCTCCTGCCCTGGGCGCTCTGACTCCGCCGCGGGCGGCTGCGGTGTCACCACGGTTCGATGCTCCCCTGTCGTCCGATTGCCTGTGCAGCAGACGCTACCGCCTGCCGTCGACAACCCGGCACGGACACGCGCGGGCTTCCGTGGGCCGAAACACCCCCACCGCGGCCCACGGCCAGCTCAGCGGGAGGTCAGCGCCCCCATCAGCGTCGGCCACGACGCGTGCAGTTCGTCGTTCCAGTAACCCCACTTGTGGGTGCCGGTCGGGCGGAGGTTGGTGGTGTGGCCGATCCCCTGCGCGGACAGGGCCGCTCCCAGCTGCGCGGTGCACACCATCGCCCCGAACTCGCCGAACATGCCCTGGACCGTCTCCATCGGCGGGTCGGCGAGCAGGTTGTTGTACCGGCCCGGCAGGCCGTTGCCCGAGGACAGGTAGATCTGCTTGCCCCGCAGGTTCCCGGAGATCAGGTGCGGGTCGTGCGCGGCCCAGGCCGGATCGTCGAAGGCGCCCCACGTGTTGGCCACGTCGCCGCCGCCTCGGGCGACGTCCCACCGGACGAGCAGCTGGTTCACGGGATTGCTGATGCCGGCGCAGTCGCTGTAGGCGGCCACTCCCCGGTACAGCGCGGGGTGCCGGGCCGTGAGGGTCAGCGCCGCCGCGCCGCCCATCGACGCGCCCGCGATCGCGTTGACGCCGTTCCCCCCGAACTGCGCGTCGATCAGCGGTGGCAGCTCCTGAGTGAGGAATGTCTCGTACGACAACCGGCCCATCACCGGGTCGACGTTGCGCCAGTCGGTGTAGTAGCTGTGCGCCCCGCCGACGGGGAGCACCACGTTGACGTTCGCGGTGCGGGCCAGGTTCTCCACATCGGTCATGGCGGTCCAGCCGCTCTCCTCCTCGTGCGCCTCGGCGCCGTCGAGCAGGTACAGCGTCGGCCGGACACCGGACGCCGCGACCGGGCGTTGCAGGTCGACGGTGATCGGCCAGTCCATCGACGGCGAGAACACCGACAGCCGGGTCCGCACGTCATTGACCTGCGACTGCGAGAGCACCCGCGCCGCGCCGCCGGGCGCCGCCGGGTCTGCCTGGGCGGGCGCGGCGAGCACCGCACCGAGAACAGACGCGACGAGGGCGGGCGCGACGGCCGCGCGCCCCGCCCGGCGCAGCACCGTCAGTGGACGGACACGGGAGGAAACGGGCATCGGGATGTCCTTACGCTCGTCCGGCAGCGCGGGGATCCGCTCACCGCTGCGCGGAGTCTAGGCCGACGGCACCGCGGGACCCGGGGCTTCCGGGCCGTGTCCTCCGAACGTCACCGACCCGTCACCGGGTACGACGGCTCACCTCGCCCGCGGGTGCGCCCCTGCCCAGACCTCACGCAACGAGCCGACGGTGACGAGCGTGTAGATCTGCGTGGTGGTCACCGACGCATGGCCGAGCAGTTCCTGCACCACCCGGACATCGGCGCCGCCCTCGAGCAGGTGCGTGGCGAACGAGTGCCGCAACGTGTGCGGCGACACCCCGTCGGCGAGTCCGATCCGGTCCGCCGCCGACCGCAGCACCTGCCAGGCGCTCTGCCGTGAGAGCCGACCGCCGCGCGCATTGAGGAAGATCGCGGGTCCGCCGGTGGACACCAGCGCGGGCCTCCCCCGCACCAGGTACGCCTCCAGCGCGGCGATCGCGGGCCGACCGATCGGGACCACCCGCTCCTTGCCGCCCTTGCCGCGCAGCAGCACCGCGCGGTCCGCGCCGTCGACGTCGTCGATGTCCAGGCCGACGGCCTCGGAGATCCGGGCGCCGGTGGAGTAGAGCACCTCGAGCAGGGCGCGGTCCCGCAGCCCGCGCGCCTGGTCCGACGAGTCCGGGCCGCCGGTGGCCTCGAGCATCGCGATCACCTGGTCCAGCGGCAACGACTTGGGCAGCCGCTGGCCCGGCGCGGGCGGCTTCACGGCCCGCGCGACGTCCACGTTCGCGATGCCCTCCAACGTCGCGAACTTGTGCAGGCCGCGCACCGCGATCAGCGCGCGGGCCGCGGAACTGGACGCGAGTGGACGCACCTGCGCGTCCCGGTCGCCGCGGCGCAACGCCACCACGAAGTCGCTGACGTCCCGTTCCGAGACCCGGCCCAGGTCGTCGATGCGCCGCGTGCCGAGGAACTCCTGGTACCGGCGCAGGTCCCGCCGGTAGGAGCTGAGCGTGTTCTCCGCCACCCCGCGTTCCACCGCGAGGTGGTCGAGGTAGCCGGCGACCTGGTCGGCGAGCACCTCAGCCGCCGTGGCGACGCCGCGCGAACGCCTCCGGCCGGTCCACCCACGGCGCGTCGGCGGGCCGGCCGGTCGCGTCCCGGCCGTCCCGGGCGCGGGCCGCGGCCAGCGCCAGGATGCCCGAGAGCGCGGTCGCGTTCACGATCTCACCGGACAGTGCGCGGTCGACTGCGTCCGCGACCGGCACCCGGGCGATCTCGAGGTCGGCCTCCTCGTCGCTCGGGTCCGGCCGCTCCACCTCGTGCAGCCCGGTCGCGAGGTACACCCGCACCACCTCGTCGGTGAATCCCGGGCTGACCGCGACGTCCACCAGCACCGACCAGTGCTCTGCGGCGAGGCCGGTCTCCTCCGCCAGCTCGCGGCGGGCGGCGTCGAGCGGGTCCTCGCCCGGCTCGTCGAGCAGGCCGGCGGGCAGCTCCCACAGCCGCCGGCCCACGGGATGGCGGTACTGGTTGACCAGCACCAGCCGATCCCGCTCGTCGACCGCGACCACCGCGACCGCGCCGTAGTGCTCCACGACGTCGCGGAGCGCGGCGGTGCCGCCCGGCATGGCGACCCGGTCCACCCGCACCGCGAAGATCGCGCCCTCGTACGCGGTGCGGGTGTCGTGGGTCTCGAACTCGTGCTCGCCGGGCCGACTCATCGCGGGTGGGTCAGCTCGCGCTCGGCGCGTCGACCGCGTCGTCGTCCGTGGCCTCGTGCATCGCGACCTCGAGGGTCGACTCCGGGTGCACGTCCACCTCGAGCCGCTCGGCCGCCTTGTACTTCAGCGCCGCCGAGACGAACGCCGCGAACAGCGGGTGCGGACGCGTCGGACGGCTCTTGAGCTCCGGGTGCGCCTGGGTGGCGACGAAGAACGGGTGCACGTCCGCGGGCAGCTCGACGAACTCGACGAGGTGTCCGTCCGGGGAGGTGCCGCTGAACTTCAGGCCGCTCTTGGCGATGCGGTCACGGTAGGCGTTGTTGACCTCGTAGCGGTGCCGGTGCCGCTCCGAGACGCTCTCGGAGCCGTAGGCGCGTGCCACCACGGAACCCTTGTCGAGCACCGCCGGGTAGGCACCGAGGCGCATGGTGCCGCCGAGGTCGGCCTCGCCGGCCACGATCTGCTCCTGGTCGGCCATGGTGGAGATGACGGGGTGCTTGGTGTCCGGCTCGAACTCGGCCGAGTTGGCGTCGTCGAGGCCCACCGAGCGGGCGGCCTCGATCACGACGCACTGCAGGCCCAGGCAGAGGCCGAGCAGCGGCACCTGGCGGGTGCGGGCGTAGCGGATGGCGCCGAGCTTGCCCTCGATGCCGCGGATGCCGAAGCCGCCGGGGATGAGGACCGCGTCCACGTCGTCGAGCGCCTCGTGGGCGCCGGCCTCGGTCTCGCAGGCATCCGAGGGCACCCAGGAGATCTCGACCTTCGCGCGGTGCGCGAAACCGCCGGCGCGCAGCGCCTCGGTCACCGACAGGTAGGCGTCGGGCAGGTCCACGTACTTGCCGACGAGGGCGACGCGGATCGTCTCGCGGGGCTCGTGGACGCGCTCGAGCAGGTCGCCCCACACGGTCCAGTCCACGTCCCGGAACGGCAGGCCGAGCTTGCTCACCACGTAGGCGTCGAGGCCCTCGCTGTGCAGCACCTTCGGGATGTCGTAGATGGACGCGGCGTCGGGGGTGGAGATGCAGGCGTCGACGTCCACGTCGCACATCAGCGCGATCTTGCGCTTGAGCGGCTCGGGCACGTCCCGGTCGCAGCGCAGGATCAGGGCGTCGGGCTGGATGCCGATGTTGCGCAGCGCCGCCACCGAGTGCTGGGTCGGCTTGGTCTTGAGCTCGCCGGACGGGCCGAGGTACGGCACCAGCGAGACGTGCAGGAAGAAGACGTTGTCGCGGCCGATGTCGTGACGCACCTGGCGGGCGGCCTCGAGGAAGGGCTGCGACTCGATGTCGCCGACGGTGCCACCGATCTCGGTGATCACCACGTCGGGGCGCTGGCCCTCGCCGTCGGGTCCCGACATCGCGAGGATGCGGCTCTTGATCTCGTCGGTGATGTGCGGGATCACCTGGACGGTGTCGCCCAGGTACTCGCCGCGGCGCTCCTTGGCGATGACCGTGGAGTACACCTGTCCGGTGGTGACGTTCGCGTCGCCGGAGAGGTCGCGGTCGAGGAAACGCTCGTAGTGCCCGACGTCCAGGTCGGTCTCGGCGCCGTCCTCGGTGACGAACACCTCACCGTGCTGGAACGGGTTCATGGTGCCCGGATCCACGTTGAGGTACGGGTCCAGCTTCTGCATGGTCACCCGCATTCCCCGGGCGGTCAGCAGCTGTCCGAGGCTCGAGGCCGTCAGACCCTTGCCGAGTGAGGAGGCGACGCCCCCGCTCACGAAGATGTGCTTGGTGGCGGTACGCGAATTACTGCGTGACAGTGACAAAAGGGCTCCCGTGACGACCTTGCAGGGCTTGACCAATGGTAGTACTGGGGCCTGCCGACCCACGGGACTTCACGGTAACACCTGTCGGGGCGAACCTCTGCATGGCGCGCGCCCACGGCCCCCGAAGTGCCGTGGCGTCCGCCACACGCAGGGTTCGCACGCGCGTCAGCCGACCGTCGCGCCGACCGTCACCGCGGTCGCGTTGGGCCCGGTGCCGTACCGGCCGGCGTGGCCGCTGAGCTGCTCCTGCAGGCCCAGCACCGTCGTGATCCGGCCGGACTCGCGGTCCACGTTGTCGACGGTGGTGACGCCGGTCGACAGCGCGGTGTCGGAGCGGGTGACGGCGACGGGTCCGTTGCCGACCGCCGAGTCGGGCCGCCCGGCCAGCACGGTGCCCGCGCCCCGCGCGTCGAGTGCGCCGGCGAACCGGGCGACGATCGAGCCGCGGTTGCCGGATGCCGCGCCGTCGGCGGCGCCGGAACCGGTCAGCACCAGTGCCAGCTGGGCGGGCGCGACCGCGCCGTTGTCGTAGCCGACGAAGCCGCCGGCGCGCAGCGCCTCGAGGGCCAGCGTGAGCTCCTCCGGGGTGCTCTGCGGCTGTGCGGTCTGCGCGTTGAGCAGCAGCACCGAGCCGAGCAGGTCACCGGCGAGGCTGCCCTGGTCGACGGCGCCGGTCCGGAGCTGGACCCCGGCCGGGATCACGTTGGTGACGGTGGTGCGCAGCTGGTCGCTGTTCGCCGCGTCGACGAAGGAGTCGGTCAGCGAGACCCGGCCGGTCACCGATCCGCCGGCCGCGCCAATCAGCTGGGTGACGGCGTCGAGGTCGCCGGGGTCGGCGTCCGGGGTGGTCACCAGGACCACGGAGCGCTGACCGAGGGCGTCGCGGACGGCCCGGCCGGAGATCGCGGCGTCGAAGTTGTCCGCCGCGGTCAGCTGCTCGGCCTGCTGGTTGTTCGTGTCGTGCAGTGCGTTCACCTGGTTCTGCAGGTCGGACTTGTCGTCGCGCAGACCGGAGAGGAGGCCGCCGGAGAGGGTGCCCGAGCCGAGCACCACACCGACGGCCAGTGCCAGGAAGACCGCGGCGAGGGAGATCGCGTGCTGACGAGCAGAGATCACTTGACCATTCCCTGGACCCAGAGCGCGAAGCTGTTCCACGTCTGGACACACCAGTCCCACGCCTCGCCGCCGACGTTCGAGACCACCAGGGCCACGATGACCGCGGTGAGGGCGGCGAGCACCAGCAGCGCGATCGCCGCGCCGGAGACGCGACTGCGGTAGAGCGTCGCGACCGCCTTCGAATCGACCAGCTTCGATCCGACCTTGAGCCGGGTCATGAACGCGGCCGGGTTGCTGTCCCGGCGTCCGCGGTCGAAGAACTCGTCGAGCGAGACGGTCGAGCCGACGGTGACGATCAGCGAGGCCCCGTGGTGGTCGGCGAGCAGCAGCGCGAGGTCCGCGGGCGCGCAGGACGCCGGGAAGGTCATCGCGCCGATGCCGAGGTCCTGAATCCGTTCGAGGCCCTGCGCGTGCCCGTCCGGGTCCGCGGGCAGAACCACCTCGGCGCCGGACTTGAGGGTGTCGGCGGTGATCTCGTCGGGATCGCCGACGATGAGGTCGGGCCGGTAGCCGGCGCTGGTGAGCGCGTCCGCGCCCGCCCCGACGCCGATCAGGATCGGCGAGTACTCCTTGATGAACGGCTTGAGGTTCTTCAGGTCCGCGACGTGGTCCGCGCCGTCCGCGACGATCACCACGTGCCGGTCCTGCAGGTCCACCTCGATGTCGGGCACGCCGACGCCGTCGATCAGCAGCGGACTCTCGGTCCGGATGAACTCGATGGTGTTGCCCGAGAAGGCCTCGAGGTGGTCGACCAGGCCGGTCTTCGCCTCGATCATGAGGTCGGAGATCTCCGCCTCGCTCTGCTCGGTGCCCTTCGCGAGGCGGCGTTCACCGGCGTAGACGCCGCCCTCGTGCAGACGCACCTTGGCGCCGTCCTTGACCTTCTTGAACACCTCCTCGCCGGCGGAGTCGACCAGGATGATGCCGTTCGCGACGATCACCTCGGGTCCCAGGTTCGGGTAGCGCCCGGAGATCGACGGCGACGCGTTGACGACGGCCGTCACCCCCGCCGCGACCAGCGCGTCCGCGGTGACGCGGTCCAGGTCCAGCTCGTCGAGGACGACGATGTCGCCCGGGCCGACGCGGCGCAACAGCTTCGCCGTGTTGCGGTCAACCCTGGCGATGCCGGTCGTTCCCGGCAGCGATTCGGTGTTTCGTGACAACAGAGCGGGCATCTTCATGACTTCGATGATGACGCCGCGCGGGCCTTCACCCACGGAGGCGCGCCGAAGCAACTCCTGGTCGGGGCACCGCCCGGCGAAGTGCGCCCGATGCGGGTGCCGCCGCGCGGCGGCGCCCGGCTACCCCGCCCGGTCGGCCATGGCGGTCGCGAGCAACTCCTCCGCGTGCGCCCGGCCGGTCTCGGTGTCGTCGAGGCCGGCGAGCATCCGGGCCAGTTCGACCACCCGCTCCTCGTCGGTGAGGGTCCGCACGCCGCTGTCGGCACCCTTGCCACCGTCCACCTTGTCCACCACCAGGTGGGTGTCGGCATAGGCCGCGACCTGCGGCAGGTGCGTCACGACGATGACCTGGTGGGTGCGTGCGAGACGAGCCAGGCGGCGGCCGATCTCAACGGCGGCCCTGCCGCCCACCCCGGCGTCGACCTCGTCGAAGACCATGGTCGCGCCGGACTCCGCCCCCGCCAGCACCACCTCGAGCGCCAGCATCACCCGCGAGAGCTCACCGCCCGACGCGCTGCGGCTGATCGGCAGGGGCGTCGCGCCGCTGTGCGCGGCGAGCCGGAACTCGACCTCGTCGACGCCGGCCGAGCCGGCGTGCACCTCCTGACCGTCCACCGCCAGCGGCGCGGTGTCCTGGGGGCCGGCGGGGATCGGGCGCACCGCGACCTCGAGCCGTGCCGTGCCCATGGCCAGGCCGGCCAGTTCGGCGGTGACCGCCTTGCCGAGCTTGACGGACGCCTTGGCCCGGGCCTTGCTCAGCGCGCTCGCCGCGGCCGCGAGCGCGGCCGCGGTCTCCTCGACGCGGGCCGTCAGCGCGGCCAGCGCGTCGGCGGAGACGTCGATCCGCGACAGCCGGTCCCGGGCCTGGGCGGCCCACTCCAGCACGCCGTCGACGTCCGCGGCGTACTTGCGGGTGAGGGACTTCAGCTCCGCCTGCCTGCCGAGCAGGGTGTCGAGCGCGCCGGGGTCGGACGGCAGGTCCGCGAGGTACCCCGCCAGGTCCGACGAGACGTCGGTGAGCACGGTGATCGCCTCGGCCAGCCGGGGCCCGAGCACGGTCAGCTGCTGGTCGTCGGACGACTCGATCCGGGCACGGGCCTCGCCGAGCAGGTCCAGCGCTCCGGCCGCCTCCGATCCGGTGTCGCCGCCGAGCTCCGCGTCGGCGCCACCGACCAGAGCCGCCTGCGCGGCGGCCGCCGCGCTGCGCAGCGAGTCGAGGTCGGTCAGCCGGCGCACATTCGCGACGATCTCGGCGTCCTCGCCGGGTTGCGGCGCGACGGCGTCGATCTCGTTCAGCGCGAACTCGAGCCGGTCGACCTCCTGCGCGAGTTCGCGGCCACTGCGGGTGCGCTCGATGAGCTCGTCGCGGGCCTCGACCCACTGCGCACGCAGGGACCGGTACTTGTCGAGCAGGGAGCCGATCGCGGCGCCCCCGAACGCATCGAGCGCCTGGCGCTGCTGGTCTGGTCGCTGCAGCCGGAGCTGGTCGTTCTGTCCGTGCACGGTCAGCAGCGGCGCGGTGAGCTCCGCGAGCGCGCCCGCCGGCACGCTGCGACCGCCGAGGTTTGYCCGGGAGCGGCCGTCGCTGCTCACGGTGCGGACCGCGATGACGGTGCCGTCCTCGTCGCGTTCCGCCCCGGTCGACTCGAGCAGCCGGTCGACCTCCTCGGCGGCCCTCGTCGAGGTGTTCGCGGTGGAGAACCGGCCCTCCACGACGGCCCGCGCCGCGCCCTGGCGGACCCGTCCGGCGTCGGCACGGGCGCCGCTGAGCAGGTGCAGGCTGGTCACCACCATCGTCTTGCCCGCGCCCGTCTCACCCGTGAGGACGGTGAGACCCTCGTGGAACTGGGCGCTCGCCTGCGAGATGACGCCCAGGCCGTCGATCCGGATCTCAGCGAGCATGCGCACCGTCCCCTTCCCCATCGGTCCGGCGGCCGCGCCACCCCTTGACCGGCAGCGCGAACTTGCGCACCATCCGGTCCGCGAAGGGCGCAGAGTCCAACAGGATCCACTTCACCGGGTGCTGACCACGCACCACCTCGACCCGGCCACCGGCCGGCAGCGACAGCGTCCGGCTGCCGTCGCAGAACACCAGACCGTCATGCCCCTCGGAGAACGTCTCGATCGCGATCAGCGACTCGGGACTGGTCACCAGCGGCCGCGCGAACAACGCGTGTGCGTTGCTCGGAATCACCAGTAGCGCTTCGAGTTCCGGCCACACCACCGGCCCGCCCGCGGAGAACGCGTAGGCGGTGGACCCGGTTGGCGTGGCGACGAGCACACCGTCGCAGCCGAACGAGGAGACCGGTCGGCCGTCGACCTCGAGCACCACCTCGAGCACGCCGAGCCGGGAGACGTTCTCGATGCTCGCCTCGTTGAGTGCCCAGCCGCGGCCGACCACCTTGTCGTCGACCCGGACGGTCACGTCGAGCGTCATCCGGTGTTCCACCCGGTACTCCCGGCGGACCACGAGAGCGAGGGCTTCCTCGAGATGCTCGGCCTCTGTCTCGGCGAGAAAACCGATGCGCCCCAGGTTGATTCCGAGCACCGGGATCCCGGCCTCGCGGGCCAGTTCGGCCCCACGCAGGAAGGTGCCGTCGCCGCCGAGCACCAGCACCAGTTCACAACCGGCAGCGGCCGCGGGGCCGGCCTCGACGATGGTCAGGTCCACGCCCGATGCGGTGGACTCGTCCGGGGCACCGACCGGACTGGTCTGGTCGACCTCGTTCGCGAGCAGTCGCAGCCCGATGCCGGCCTGCTCGAAGATCGCGGCGACCCGGCGCGCGGTCGCGGTGACCTCCGCGCGGCCGGTGTGCGCGACGACCAGGATCTCCCGTTCCGGGCTCTGCCCTTCCCTTTCCTGACGCTGCCCTTCCGGTGCCGAACTCACTGCGGGCCGTCCTGCACCGCACGCTCGATGACCTCACGCACCGATTCCACTCCCGGCTCGGCCTGCTTGCGCAGCCACAGGAAGTACTCCACGTTGCCGGACGGCCCGGGCAGCGGACTGGCCACCACACCGAGGGTGCGCAGACCGAGCGCATCAGCCGCGAGGGACACCTCGTAGACCGCCTCCACCCGCAGCGCCGGGTCACGCACGACGCCGCCCGAGCCGACGCGGTCCTTGCCGACCTCGAACTGCGGCTTGACCATCGGCACCAGGTCGGCGCCGTCGGCCGCACAGGCCACGAACGCACCCAGCACCAGTTTGAGCGAGATGAACGAGAGGTCGGCGACCACGACGTCCACCTGACCGTCGATCTGGTCGGCCTCCAGGGACCGGACGTTGGTGCGGTCGACCACGGTGACCCGGTCGTCGGACTGCAGGCGCCACACCAGCTGGCCGTATCCGACGTCGACCGCGACCACCTCGCGCGCCCCGCGGCTGAGCAGGACGTCGGTGAAGCCGCCGGTGGACGCGCCGGCGTCGAGGCAGCGTTTGCCGTCGACAGACAGGCCGAGCGGTTCGAAGGCCTCGAGTGCGCCGAGAAGTTTGTGTGCGCCGCGCGACGCCCAGGACACCTCGTCGACCTCGTCGGTGACCAGCAGCGGGGTCCCGGCCTCGACAGCGGTCGCGGGCTTCACGGCCACCGACCCGGCGATCAGCACCCTGCCGTCGGAGATCAGTTGCGCCGCATGTTCTCTGGATCGTGCCATCCCCCGCCGAACCAACTCGGCGTCGACGCGTGCTCGCCTGGCCACGTCAGATCTTGTCCACGGTCGCGAGCGCCTGGACCAACACGTCGTGCGCCTGCTCGAGCAGATGCGCCTGCCGGGGCAACTGGCCCAGACCGGACGGATCGTCGTGAACGGCCGAGGCCGTGTCGAGACCGGCCAGCAGCTCGTCGACCTCCGCATGGATCCGGGCGGGGTCGACAGTCGGCGGCGGGCCCGGCAGGTGTTGCCCGGGACGGGGAATCGGCGTACTCATCGCCGTCAACGCTAGTCGATGCGCCCCACACTCGCGCACACCGACTCGTGGCGCGCGGCGGCCGACGCCAGTCGATGCGCCCCACACTCGCGCACACCGATTCGTGGCGCGTGGCGGTCAGCCGAGCAGGTCTGCGACGACCTCGGCCGCGAGCGGGTCCTCACCGCGCAGGTCGGTCACCTCGGGGCCCTCCCAGGCGGCGAACAGCACCGCACGCAGGACGCCGGCGCGGTCCGCGGCCCCGGTCCGATCGCAGGCCACGACCAGGGTTCCGCCGTCGCGACGGACCGTGACACCGGGGTGCGGGGCGATCGCCAGGTCCTCGGCGGGCCGGTCCAGCGCCGCAAGTTCCATGGCCAGGTACGTCGGCCGGTGCCCGAGCGGCGCACGCAGCAGGTCCGCGGGCCGGCTCACCCCGCTCAGCACGAGCAGCGAGTCCAGGCCGACGGCGTTGGCACCGGCGATGTCGGTGTCGATCCGGTCGCCCACCACCAGCGCGTTGACGGCGCCGCTGCGGCGCAGGGCGTCGTCCATCAGCGGTCGGGCCGGCTTGCCGGCCACCAGCGGTTCGCGGTCGGTTGCCGCCCGCACCGCTGCGACCAGCGCGCCGTTGCCGGGGCACAGACCGCGCTCGGTGGGCAGGGTGGTGTCGACATTGGTGGCGACCCAGACGGCACCCGCCCGGATCGCCAGGGTGGCCTCGGCCAGGATCGACCAGTTCGTCTCGGTCGAGTGCCCGTGCACCACGGCCACCGGGCCGTCCTCGAACCGGCGGACCGGCACGAGGCCGACCTGCCGCACCTCGTCGGCCAGGGCCTCGGTCCCGACGACCAGCACCGACGACCCTGCGGCGACATGTTCGGCGACCAACCGGGCGCCGGACTGCGAGCTGGTCACGACCTCGTCCTCGGTGGCCGCGAAACCCAGTTCACGCAGGTGCGCGGCGACGGACGCGGGGCTCCGGCTCGCGTTGTTGGTGACGTAGAACAACCGGCTCTCGCCGGTCTCCAACGCCTCCCGAGCGCCCGGGATCGCCTCGGCGCCCTGGTAGACGGTGCCGTCCAGGTCCAGCAGCAGGACGTCGTGACGCTGCCGCAGGGACCGGTCGTTCTCGGTGGTCGAGGACCCAGAGGTCACTGTTCGCCCGAGAGCTCGGCCACGCGGTCCTCTGCGTCGGTGTCGCCGTCGAGGTCTGCCGCCGCCGAGTTGAGGAACCACTTGAGGCCGTCCTCCACCCGACCGGCCGCGACCAGCGCGTCGGCGTAGGCGTAGAACAGGCGGGCGGCGGTGGGTCCGGACTGGGACGCGTCGAGTTCCGGCGTCTGCAGCGTGACCACGGCCTGGTCGAACTGGCCGAGGTCCATCCGGGCGCCGGCCACGACGATCCGCAGCTCGGTGGCCTCGTCGCCCGTGAGCGCGCGGGCTTCCTCGCTGCGACCGAGCTCGATGGCCCGCTCCGGACGACCGAGACCGCGTTCGCAGTCGGCCATCACGGCGAGCAGACCGGGTCCACCTGCCATCCGGCGGGCAGCACGCAGCTCGGAGAGCGCCTCGGCCCATTCGCCCGCGTGGTACGCGGTGATGCCGGCGGTCTCACGGACCACGGCGACCCGGCCGGCACGCTGCCGGGCGGCCCGGGCGTGCGCGAGGGCCAGACGCGGGTCATCCTCGATCAGCTTGCCTGCCATCACCAGGTGACGGGCGACGGCGTTCGCATTGGACTTGTCCAGGCTCAGCAGGTCCCGACGCACGGTCGGGTCGAGCTCGCCGGCCTGCACCTCCTCGGGAAGGTCCGGCTCTTCGGGGCGCGGAGCGCGACGCTCGGCGTACGCGCCACCGTCGCGCGGGGGCGGACCGAAACTGCCCTCGCCGCCACGACGCCTCGGCGGTCCGTCACCACGACGGTCGGGGCGGCCTGCGCCGCCGCTCCCGCCACGGGGACCGCCACCGGTGTTGCCTCGGGGGCCACCGGTTCGGCCGCCACGGGGGCCGCCGGCGTTGCCGCCGCGGTTCTCGCCCGAGCGACCACGATCAGAACCGCCGTTCCCATACGAACGACGATCATCGTTGTTGTCCGACACAGCATCTCCTTTAAGACAACATACGCTTGAGAAAACACGAAAGGGGACCCAGTATGTCGGGTCCCCTTTCGGTAACGATTGTACGGCGGTGTCCTACTCTCCCACACCCTGTCGAGTGCAGTACCATCGGCGCTGGAGGGCTTAGCTTCCGGGTTCGGAATGGGACCGGGCGTTTCCCCTCCGCTATGGCCGCCGTAACTCTGTGAAACTGTCACAC